>JAEVZM010000354.1 GCA_023392225.1 Pseudomonadota bacterium | reverse complement strand
CGGCGGGCTGGAGCTTGGCGGCATAGGTCGCGCCGTGCAGCTTGTCGGACTTCAGCCGCGGATCGGCCTCGATCGCGTTCGGGTCGACATCGGAGTTCTCGGCGCCCCGCTTGGTCAGCGTGATCAGCTCGACCGCCTTGGTGAAGGCGATCAGCTTCTTCGGATCGAGCGCGCTGACGCGGGTCGCGGCGAGCGGCGTTTCGATCTCGACTTTCGTGTCGAGCGTCACCAGCCGCTTCGACATGCGGGCCTGCTCGGCGAAGCCGGTCAGCAGCTCGCGGCGCTTGGGCTGCTTGATCTCCTCGGCGCGGGCGAGCAGCGTCTCGAGGTCGCCATACTCGCCGATCAGCGCCGAGGCAGTCTTCATGCCGATGCCGGGAACGCCCGGCACGTTGTCGGAGGTGTCGCCGATCAGCGCCTGCACGTCCGGCACCTGCTCCGGCGGCACGCCGAAATAGTCGATCACCCCCTGCCGATCGATGCGTCGCTCCGGCCGGTAGCCTGGGCGGCCCTTCTGGCCCGACTCGAAATCGTAGAACTGCACGCGGTCGTCGACCAGCTGCATCAGGTCCTTGTCGGACGAGATGATCAGCACGTCGGCCCCCGCGGCCTCGGCTTCCTTGGCATAGGTGGCGATCAGGTCGTCGGCCTCGAACCCTGCCTTTTCGATCGGCTCGAGCCCGAAGGCGCGCACCGCCTCGCGCATCAGCGGGAACTGCGGCTTGAGGTCGTCCGGCGGCTCGCGGCGGGTGCCCTTGTAGTCGGCGTAGATCTCCTTGCGGAACGTGTCCTCCGACTTGTCGAACAGGATCGCCAGGTGCGTCGGCTTGATGCCCACGGCCCCGTCGCGGATGAACTGGTAGAGCTTGGTCGAGAACAGCCGGATGGCGCCGGTGGGCAGGCCATCGGAGCGATAGTTGTACTTCGCATCCTGATTGATCGACTGGAAATAGGCGCGGAAAACGAAGGACGATCCATCGACCAGGAAGACATGGTCGCCGGGACCGATGGGCGTGAGGGGCTTGGCTTCTGACATGGGCGGAATATGGCGGGGCCGACCCGACTTGACCAGACGGCATGGCCTCTGTCATTTGGGAAAGGGGATGGGAATTGCCTATCGGCTGGGCTAGCGGCCGTGGCAGAATTCGCGTCGCCATGCGCGGTACCGCGCCGCCGGCGCGCACGGGGTGGGAAAGCTCATGATTTTTCGACGTCTCGTGCCAGTCGTCGCCGTTCTCGGCGCACTGGCGTTGTCGGCCTGCAAGGAAGCCGAGGCGCCGCCTCCGCCGCCGCGGACCGCCCGCGTGGTCGAGGCCCAGCCCGCGCCGCTGATGCTGGCGGCCGAGGGGAGCGGCACCATCGCGTCGCGGACCACGACCACGGTCGGTTTCCTCGTCTCGGGGCGGCTCATCACCCGCAATGTCGATATCGGCTCGACCGTGACGAAGGACGAGGTCCTCGCCGAGATCGACCCCACCGATCTCCAGAACCAGCTCGACGCCGCCAAGAGCCAGGTCGATGCCGCAACCGCCTCGGTGGCGCAGACCTCGTCGGAGGAGGCGGCCAAGCGCGAGCTCCTCAATAAGGGCTTCACGACCCAGTCCGAATACAATCAGGCGCTGAAGGCGCTGCAGACGGCGCAGGCGGACCTCGCCTCGGCCCAGGCCAACCTCCGCCTCGCTCAGGACCAGCTTGGCTACGCCACGCTGCGCTCGCCGGTCGCAGGCGCGGTGACCGACACCGGCGCTGACCCGGGGCAGGTGGTCCAGGCCGGGCAGATGATCGTCCAGATCGCCGACACCCAGCTCCTCGATGCCGTGTTCTCGGTGCCGGCCCAGATCGCCAACCTCGCCAAGATCGGCGGCAAGGTGTCGGTCTGGCTCCAGCAGGACCCGACCGTGAAGGTGACCGGCGAGGTTCGGCAGGTCTCGCCGACGGCCGATGCCACCACCGGCAACTACACCATCAAGGTCGCGCTCACCGATCCGCCGGCGGCGATGCGTATCGGCTCGCTGGTGCGCGGCCGGGCCGAGCAGCTCGGCTCCGCAGTGATCAGCATCCCCTCGACGGCGCTGGTGCAGACCGGATCGCAGCCCCAGGTCTGGATCGTCGGCGAGGACGGCGCGGTGCATCTCACCCCGGTGACGGTGGCCCGCTACGACTCCGACGCGGTGCTGATTTCCGAAGGCCTCAAGGACGGCGACCTGGTCGTCGTCTCCGGCGTCAACTCGCTGGCCGAGGGACAGGTGGTGAAGGTCGAGAAGGTGGCCAGCCCATGACGGGGCACAACCTTTCGGCCTGGGCGATCGGGCACCGCACCCTCATCCTGTTCTTCATGCTGCTGTTCCTGGCGGCGGGCGCGTTCGCCTACGTCAATCTCGGCCGCGAGGAGGACCCGTCCTTCGCCGTCGGCACGATGGTGGTCTCGGCCGGCTGGCCGGGGGCGACGCTCGTCGACACCATGAATGAGCTCACCAACACCCTCGAGGAGAAGCTCGAGGAGACGCCGAACCTCGACATCATCAAGAGCTTCACCAAGCCGGGGCAGACGGTCATCTACGTCCAGCTCCGCGATTCGACGCCGCCCTCGGCGATCCCCGACGCCTGGTACCAGGTTCGGAAGAAGGTCGCCGACATCCGGCACAACCTGCCGGACGGCACCGTCGGCCCGTTCTTCAACGACGAGTATGGCGACGTCTACGGCATCATCTACGGCATCACCTTCGACGGCTTCAGCTGGCGCGAGGCACGCGACTTTGCCGAGACGGCCAAGGCGGCGTTCCTCCGCGCCTCCGATACCGGCAAGGTCGATATCTTCGGCGATCAGGAGGAGAAGATCTACCTGAGCTTCTCGCCGGAGCAGCTCGCCTCGATCGGCATCCGCCTCGACGAGGTGATGAACGCACTCGCCCAGCAGAACGCGGTGACCCCCGCCGGGGTCATCACCACGCCGAACGAGGAGATCCTCCTCGACGTCTCGGGGGCGCTCACCGACGTCAAGAGCATCGAGGCGATCAACCTCTATGTGAACGGCCAGTTCTACAACATCACCCAGCTCGCCAAGATCACCCGCCAGCAGGTCGATCCGCCGACCAAGATGTTCCAGGTCAACGGGCAGCCTTCGATCGGCGTCGGCATCTCGATGCGGGCGGGCGGCAACAACCTGACCTTCGGCGACGAGATCGGCGCGATCGCCAAGCAGCTCCAGCAGGACTTCCCGATCGGCATCGACCTGGTCCAGGTCTCGGACCAGCCCGAAGTGGTGCGCGAGGCGATCTCGGGTTTCACCTCGGCGCTGTTCGAGGCGGTGGTGATCGTGCTCGCGGTGAGCTTCGTCAGCCTCGGTCTCCGCGCTGGCCTCGTGGTCGCGCTGTCGATCCCGCTGGTGCTCGCGATCGTCTTTCTGTTCCTCTATACGGTCGACATCAGCCTCCAACGCATATCGCTCGGCGCGCTGATCATCTCGCTCGGCCTCCTCGTCGACGATGCGATGATCACCGTCGAATCGATGGTGTCGCGAATCGAACTGGGCGATCCGAAACCGGCCGCCGCCTCCTACGCCTACGATTCGGTGGCATTCCCGATGCTGACCGGCACCATCGTCACGATGTCCGGTTTTCTTCCCATCGGCCTCGCCAAGTCGAGCGTCGGCCAGTACACCTTCTCGCTGTTCGTCGTGATCGCGGTGTCGCTGCTGGTCTCATGGTTCGTCGCCGTCATCTTCTCGCCGGTCATCGGCGTGACGGTGCTGCCGGCCAAGATGAAGAAGCACGACGAGGGTCCGGGGCGGATGATGAAGATGTTCATCTCCGTCCTCACCTTCTGCATGCGCTGGCGCTACGTGACCGTCGGGGCGACGGCGTTGCTCTTCCTGCTCGCGGTCTACGGCCAGACACTGCTGCAGCGGCAGTTCTTCCCGGCATCGGACCGGCCGGAGCTGCTGGTGACGCTGATCCTCCCCGCCAACTCCTCGATCCTCGCCACCCAGACCGAGGTCGACCGGGTGACCGCCCTGATCAAGGACGATCCCGACGTCGCCAGCTACTCGGCCTATGTCGGCGGCGGCGCGATCCGATTCTACCTGCCGCTCGACGTCCAGGGCGACAACGACTTCGTGGCCCAGCTCGTCGTCGTCACCCGCGACCTCGAGGCCCGGGGCCGGGTCGAGGCCAAGCTCGACGCGGCGATCGCCGGCATGGACACCTTCACCGGCCGCGTCGCGCGGCTCGAGCTCGGGCCGCCGGTGGGCTGGCCGGTGCAGTACCGCGTCGTCGGCAACACCATCGACCAGGCGCGCGACTATGCCCAGCAGGTCGCCAATGTGCTGCGCCAGTCGGGCGCGGCGCAGACCATCAATTTCGACTGGAGCGAGAAGACCAAGGCGGTCCGGGTCGAGGTCAACCAGGATCGCGCCCGCCAGCTCGGCCTGAGCTCGGAATCGATCGCCCAGCAGCTGTACGCGATCCATAGCGGCAGGGTCGCCACCCAGCTCCGCGACGACATCTATCTGGTCGACGTGGTGGCGCGGGCCAACAACGCGGACCGCCTGTCGCTGGAGACGCTGCGGACCCTTCAGCTCAACCTGCCGAACGGGCAGTCGGTTGCCCTCGCCGAGGTCGCGACGCTCGAGTACGGCCTCGACGAGGCCTATGTCTGGCGGCGCGACAGCAAGCCGACCGTCACCGTGCAGGCCGACCCGGCGGCCGGGCTCGAAGCCCCGACCGTGTTCCAGCGGCTCCGCCCGCAGATCGAGCAGATCGTGGCGACGATGCCGCCCGGCGCCAAGATCGAGGAAGGCGGGACGGTCGAGAAGAGCGATCAGGGCAACGCCTCGGTGATCGCCCAGCTGCCGCTGATGGCCGGCGTGATGCTGATCGTGCTGATGATCCAGCTGCAGAGCTTCTCGCGCTTGGCTCTGGTGCTGTCGGTGGCGCCGCTCGGCCTCATCGGCGTGGTCGTCGCGCTGCTCGTCACCAGCACGCCGTTCGGCTTCATCGCCGTCCTCGGCTTTGTCGCGCTGTTCGGCATGATCGTGCGCAACTCGGTGATCCTGGTCGATCGCATCGAGTACAATCACGGCGAGGGGCTATCGACCTGGGACGCGGTGCTGGAGGCCACCGAGCATCGCCTGCGGCCGATCCTCCTCACCGCGGCCGCTGCCATCCTCGGCATGATCCCGATCATGCACGACGTGTTCTGGGGGCCGATGGCCTATGCCATCGCCGGCGGCCTTGCCGGGGCGACGTTGCTGACGCTCCTGTTCCTGCCGGCGCTCTACATCGTCTGGTTCAGGGTCAAGCCGCCGCCGGCCGACCACGTGCCGCAGCACCTCGTCCCGCATGCCCTGCCGGCCAATGCCACGCCGGCCGAGCGCGAGGGTGGGGCGTACTGAGTCTCACCTCGGGGGTGGGCCGCGTCGCGGTCCACCCGCCAACGCTCTGGCGGTGGCAAACCACGCCGTCGATCTGGCTGACGCCGGGCAGACAGGACTCCTCACGAATCCGGGCGCATGAAGGTCGAAGCCCGCCCGCGGGCTTTGTCGCGGACGGGCTTGTCGATATTGCAGAGTGGGGAGCGAAGAGAGCGGAGGGCCCTCGTCGCGGAGAAGGCTAGTGCACCGGCTGGCCGGCGAGCTCCTCGTCGGTCATGCCGGTGATGATCAGCTCGACCTCGTCGATGCTGCTCTTCTTGGGGTCGATGTTGTCGGCCACCACCTTGCCGCCGCGCAGCACCACGATCCGGTCCACCACCTGGAAGACGTGGTGGATGTTGTGGGCGATGAAGATGCACGAATGGCCGGAATCGCGCGCGCCGCGCACGAAGTTGAGCACGCCCCGGGTCTCGGCGACGCCGAGATTGTTGGTCGGCTCGTCGAGGATGATCAGGTCGCTCTCGAAATGCATGGCGCGGGCAATGGCGACCGCCTGGCGCTCGCCGCCCGACAGCGCCGCGATCGGGGTGGTCGGCGGGATCTTCTTGGTGATGCCGACCCGCCGCAGGAGCGTCGAGGCAACCTGGTTCATGGTCGCATGGTCCATGCGGTTGAGGAACTTCGGACCGATGGTCGGCTCGCGGCCGAGGAACAGGTTGCGGGCGATCGACAGCTGGGTGACCAGCGCCGAGTCCTGGTAGATGGTCTCGATGCCGTTGGCGATCGCGTCGGTGGTGCTCCGGATGTCGGCCTTCTTGCCGCGTATCCGGATCTCGCCGCTCGAGGCGGGGACCGCCCCGGAGAGCACCTTGATCAGGGTCGACTTGCCGGCGCCGTTGTCGCCGAGCAGGCCGACGATCTCGTGCTCGCGCACCGAGAAGCTGACATCGTCGAGCGCGCGCACCCGGCCATAGTACTTGGTGATGCGCTCCATGCGCACGAGGTCGGTCATGCCTATCTCCCCGCCTGGTTGCGGCGCTCGAGGCCGTAGTGGAGCGCCATCATGCCGAGGATGATCGCACCGATGAAGATGTTGTAGGCGAGGCCGGGGACGCCGACCATGACGATGCCGTTGCGCATCAGGCGGAGGATGAACACGCCGAGCACGGTGCCGACGATCGTGCCGCGCCCGCCCATCAGCGCCGTCCCGCCGATCACCACCATGGCGATGACCTCGAGCTCGTAGCCCGTGCCGCTGTTCGGATTGGCGGCCGAGGTGCGGATCGACGAGATGATGCCGGCAAGGGCCGCCATCGCCGAGCACAGCATGAACAGGGCGAGCTTGGTCGCATTGACGTTCACGCCGCGGGCGCGGGCCGCATTGGGATTGCCACCGGCCGCCTGGATCCAGTTGCCGAACTTGGTCTGGTTGAGGATGAACCAGAAGATCACCGCGGCGAGGATGAACCAGAACAGCGACATGTAGAGCCGGAACGGGCCGATGTAGAAATCGCCGACCAGCACGTTGGCGATCCACTGGTCGCCGGCATTCCACGTCCGCTGCGGGAAACCGTCGGTGACGAACAGCGCGGTGCCGCGGACCACCAGCATCATGCCGAGGGTGACGAGGAACGAGGGGATCATCAGCCGCGTCACGAACAGTCCGTTGACCAGCCCGATCACCGCGGCGAGCGCGATCGCGATGACGAAGGCAAGGGGCAGCGGCACGATGCCCTGGTTGAACAGGGTCCACATCAGGACCGCCGAGAAGCCGAACACGGCGCCGACCGAAAGGTCGAACTCGCCGGCGGTCATCAAGAGCGTCATCGCCAGTGCCATCAGCCCGAACTCGACCGTGAACGGGAACGTGTTCGAGATGTTGAGCGGCGACAGGAAGCTCGGGTTGATCGCGGTGAAGACCACGATGAGCAGGATGAGGAGGACGAAGGGGCCAAACTCTGGCTTGGCGATCATCCGGCGGATGAACGGTCGCTGGTCGACGGGAACGTCAGCGCTGTGAGCTTCTTGGGCGATGGCCATGATTTCCGGCGCTCTGCATGCTTGGGAGTGGAGGC
>JAEVZM010000351.1 GCA_023392225.1 Pseudomonadota bacterium | reverse complement strand
CGGGCGAGGAGCTGCTTCAGTCCGAACTGTGGATGGCCGATCGAGGCCGCGCCGGTCTCGCCGATCGCCTGCCAGGCGCGGGCGTCGAGGTCGCGGTCGAGGCCGGGCAGCACCAGCGCGCCGTTGGGCAAGCCGGCGATCGCCTTCAGCAGCTCCGCCGTGGCGGGGATCGAGCCGGTCGAGCCGGCGGCGATCACCGGGCCGGCGGGCGGCCGCGTCCTGAGCCTCTCCGTCTCGGCGCGGATCAGCGCGTCGCGGCGGCGGACGGGATCGACCATGTCGCGCTCGGCGAGCAGCGCCGGCCAGGTGTCGAAGGCGATCCTGAGGAAGTCGAGCGTGATCTGGAAGTAGCCGGCGTGCTCGTCCGGGGCGATGGCGGCAAGGTCGGCGGCCGTCTTGCCGGCGGTCTCCATGTCGTCCATCAGGCGGGCGAGGTCGGCGGCGAGGCGGACGGCATCGGCGGCCGAGGCGGGGAACATCAGGGGCTCGCCGGGGGCGAGGCCGAGGAGGTCGCGCCGCACCGCACGGCCCCAGGCGAGGGTCATCTCGGCGAGGGCGAGCTGGCGGGCGAGCCGGGGGATCGCCCGCGGCAGGGCAAGCCGTTCGGCGCCGCTCTCGACGCCGGGGTCGAGGAGGTGGTCCTCCTCGTCGGCGTCGCCGATCGGCCGGATCACCGGCAGGACCACCGCATCGCCGCCGAGCTTGCGGATCAGCACCTCGCGGAAGGCGCGGACGGCGCGGCGGGTGGGGAGGAGGATGGTGACGCCGGCGAGCGCCAGCGGGTCTTCACGGTAGTCGGGGACGGGGCCGAGGCGGCCGTCGAGCATCGCCTCGGCGAGAACGGTGAGGAACGGGGCGCCGGCCGGGATCGAGAAGACGTTGAGGGGCGCGGCCATCGTCTCCGTCAGGCGGCGCTGTCGGCGATCGACAGCTCGGCCTCGGCGATCGCGTCCGGCGTGCCGACATGGAGCCACAGCCCGTCCATGCGGACGCCGAACAGCCGCTCGTTCTCGGCTGCCTTGTCGAACAGGAGGTTGAGGGAGAAGGCGCCGTCCGGGGCGCCCTCGAACAGGCGGGGATGGAGGATCGCCGCGCCGGCATAGGCGAAGGGCACCACCTCGCGCTCCGGGCGGCGGGTCAGCCGGCCGTCGGTGTCCATGCGGAAGTCGCCGCGGCCGCGATAGCCGATGGCGCGGACGGTCGGGGCGAGGAGGAGGAGCACGTCCATCTTCGCCGAGTCCCAGGCGCCGGCGAGCCAGCGGAGATTGGGACGGGCGCCCTCGATCCAGAAGGAATCGGAGTTGAGCAGGTAGAACGGCTCCTCGCCGAGCAGCGGCAGGGCGTTGCGGATGCCGCCGCCGGTATCGAGGAGCTTCCCCGATTCGTCCGAGATCACCACCTCCGGCGGCCGCCGCCGGCGGGCGAGGTGGGCGCGCATCAGCTGCGGCAGGTAGTGGATGTTGACCACCGCGGTCTCGACGCCGGCCGCCTCCAGCCGGTCGAGCGAGTGGTCGATGAGCGAGCGCCCTGCAACCTCGACGAGCGGCTTCGGCACGGTGGCGGTGATCGGGCGCATGCGCTTGCCGAGACCGGCGGCCAGCACCATGGCGCGTTTCGGACGCTGAGCTTGCTGCAAGGGACGTTTCTCGTCGGAGCTGTCAGGATGGGGGAGGGAGATGCCTCCGGTACCAGTGCGCGTAGCGAGTCATCGCGGGATGGGCAAGGCTTCGATCGAGATATTCACGCAGTCTTGGGATATGTCGCAAATAGCCGCTGCGGCCGGTGCCATCGGCGAGTCGGGTGAAAATGCCGAGAATCTTGGTGGCGCGCTGGGCGGTGAGGATGGCATAGGCCTCCTCGAAGGCCGCGATGTCGAAGCCGGGGTCGGCGGCACGCCGGGCTGCGGCATATCGCGCCACGAGCTCCGTCTCGAGCGCCACCGACACGGTGGCGCGGGCATCCTGGCAGAGCGAGGCGACGTCGTAGGCCGAGGGGCCGACCATCAGGTCCTGGGAGTCGATGATGCCGAGCCGGGCAAGCCCCTCGCGGCGTTCAAGCCACAGGAGGTTGGGCGAATGGTAGTCGAGGAGCACCCAGCCGCGCTACTTGCCGGCGAGGCGGGCGATCAGCTCGTCCCAGAGGCCGGCATAGTCGGCGCGCATCGCCGGGCTCGCCGTGCCGCCGCCGGCATGGGGCAGGAACCAGTCGAGGAACATCGAGGTCTCGGCGGCGAAGGCGCCGGCGGTGAAGTCGGGGAGGGGGTGGGTGCCGCCGCCGGGAAGGGGGAGGGCCGCCGGCTGCGGCGCGGAATGGACCAAGGCGAGCACGTCGACGGCGACCCGGTAGCGCTCCGGCACGGGCACGCCGGCGGCAAGGATCGGCTCGGCGCCGAGGTCCTCGAGCAGCAGGAGCCCGGCGTCGGTGTCGGCGGCAAGGGGCTCCGGCGCCGAGAGCCCCAGCCGGCGGAGCGCCGCGTCGACCGCGACCACCGCCCGCACGTCCTTTGCGCGGAACATCACCCGCGGGTCGGGCACGGCGCGCCCGACCTCCGGCGGCCAGTCCATCAGCACCGTGGTCCGCCCGGCGCGCCGGACGTGCTCGTAGCGCCGGGTCGAGGCGTCGCCCTGGAGGTGCCGCCGGGTGGCGCCGGCCTCCCCCGAGCGGTCGAGGAAGGCGCGGATCGCCCGGCTCCGGGCGAGGCGGTTCATGAAGTCGGCCGGGCCATCGACCGTCGCGGACCGCCCGTCGCCGGCCATGGCGAGGGCGATGTCGACGCGGGCTGCCGGCAGCCGCGCCGCGCCGCGCTCGGGCCACTCGATGAGGGCCGCGCCGCTCGACAGCGCCTCGTCAAGGCCGAGCTCGTCGAGCTCGTCGGGGTCGGCCAGCCGGTAGAGGTCGAAATGCGCCACCGGCACGCGGGTGGCGTAGGTCTGCACCAGCGTGAAGGTCGGGCTCGGCACCTCGAGCGCGGCATCGTCGGCGAGCGCCCGGATCAGGGCGCGGGCGAAAGTGGTCTTGCCGGCCCCGAGGTCGCCCGACAGCGCCAGGAGGTCGCCGGCGGCGATGATCGCCGCCACGTCCTCGGCGAAGGCGATGGTCGCGGCCTCGTCGGGGAGGGGGATGGCGATGGCGTCGGTCATGGGCGGGTCCGGGTCGTCGATTCGGGCATGTGTAGCGAACTCGATCGTTGCTCCCAAGTCCCGTGCGCTCGGCCATGCGCTCTCCATCCCGCGCCGCGTCGCGGCCGGGGGATGCGTCCGTCTCCGGTCCCCTCGCGACGAGGGGGTGGCGGGTGCCGCAGCGGCACCGCGTCAGTGTTTGTTTCAGGCGCCGTCCCGGCACCCGCCGCGGCGATTTCTGGGCCTCGATCTCCCGCGCTCCGGACCGGGAGGAAGACGGGAGCGGTGATCACCGCCCTTGCCGTCATGACGGTCCCACCCCGCGGGGCCCGCGGTTCGGGGACTGCCCTCCCGCCCCTTAAGGCCAGCGACCCTGGCAGCCGGTCGTAATGCCGGCGGGCGGACTTGCCGAGGCCTCCCGGGGCATCCGGACCGGCGGCCGTCCGCCGCAG
>JAEVZM010000307.1 GCA_023392225.1 Pseudomonadota bacterium | reverse complement strand
GCCTTCCGTTTCGCGACCGAAGGCGAGCGTGTCACCGCGATCGACCTCGTCGTCGACCCGGCCGGGCTGGCGGAGGCCGACATCGAGCTTGCGGGAGATTGAGACGTCGCACCACACCGCCATGGCGTCGCCACAAGATTGCGGCTAGGGTCCGCGCCGCTTGGACAGGATTCTGGTGGCAATGACCATCGCGACCGACGGTGCCGTCGACGGCGCCGAGCTGAAGCAGGAGCTGAAGGCGCTCGCCCGCGGCCGGACCGGCATGCCCGGCACCGCGGAGCGGACCGCCATCGTCAACCGCCTCAAGGAGGTGCTCGCCGACGGCCGGGCCGCGGCCGAGGCGAAGCTGCGCGAGGACGGGCACGGCACCGCCTGCGCCAAGCGCCTCTCCGACCTCCAGGACGCGATCATCATCGCGCTCCACGACTTCGCCATCGAGAGCGTCTATCCGAGCGAGAACCCGACCACCTCGGAGCGCATGGCGATCGTCGCCGTCGGCGGCTACGGCCGCGGCACGCTGGCTCCGGGGTCGGACGTCGACCTCCTGTTCCTCCTCCCCTACAAGCAGACGCCCTGGGGCGAGTCCGTCGTCGAGTTCATCCTCTACATCCTGTGGGACCTCGGGCTGAAGGTCGGCCACGCCACCCGCAACGTCGCCGAGTGCATCCGCCTGTCGCGCTCCGACATGACGATCCGCACCGCGGTGCTCGAGGCCCGGTACCTGTGGGGCGACCGGGCGCTGTACCACGATCTCGTCGGCCGCTTCGACGAGGAGGTGGTCAAGGGCACCGGACCGGAGTTCATCGCCGCCAAGCTCGCCGAGCGCGACGCCCGGCACCGCCAGCAGGGCCAGTCGCGCTATCTGGTCGAGCCCAACGTCAAGGAGGGCAAGGGGGGGCTGCGCGACCTCAACACCCTGTTCTGGATCGCCAAGTATTTCTACCGCGTCCAGTCGCGCGAGGAGCTGGTCAAGGCCGGCGTGTTCTCCCGGGGCGAGCTGCAGCGCTTCCGGAAGTCCGAGGACTTCCTGTGGGCGGTGCGCTGCCACATGCACTTCCTCACCGGCCGGCCCGAGGAGCGGCTCGCCTTCGACATCCAGCGCGAGATGGCGACCCGGCTCGGCTACACCACCCATCCCGGCCTCCAGGACGTCGAGCGCTTCATGAAGCACTACTTCCTGGTGGCCAAGGAGGTCGGCGACCTCACCCGCATCTTCTGCGCCGGGCTCGAGGTGCACCACGGCAAGCCGGTGCCCGCGCTCAACCGCCTGCTCGGCATCGTCGGCCGGCGGCGGCGGAAAATCCCCGGCTCGACCGACTTCGCCGTCGAGAACAATCGCATCACGGTCGCCGACGACCAGGTCTTCGCGCGCGATCCGGTCAACCTCGTCCGCGTCTTCCACCTCGCCGACGCCAGCAACCTCGCCTTCCATCCCGACGCGCTCAAGCTCATCACCCGCTCGCTCCGGCTGATCGACGGCAAGCTGCGCGACAACCCCGAGGCCAACCGCCTGTTCCTTGAGATCGTGTCGTCGCGCAAGAATGCCGAGGTGACGCTGCGGGCCATGAACGAGACCGGCGTGCTCGGCCGCTTCATCCCCGACTTCGGCCGGGTCGTGGCGATGATGCAGTTCTCGATGTACCACCACTACACGGTCGACGAGCATCTGCTCCGCTCGATCGGCAACCTCGCCGAGATCGAGCGCGGCGACGCCACCGATGCCCATCCGCTGGCCAGCGAGATCTTCCCCGGCATCAAGGACCGCGTCGTCCTCTACGTCGCGCTGTTCCTGCACGACATCGCCAAGGGCCGGCCCGAGGATCATTCCATCGCCGGCGCCAGGCTCGCCCGCAAGCTCTGTCCGCGCTTCGGCCTCACCCCGGCCCAGACCGAGACCGTCGCCTGGCTGGTCGAGCATCATCTCCTGATGAGCATGACCGCCCAGTCGCGCGACCTCAACGATCGCAAGACCATCCTCGACTTCGCCGCGGTGATGCAGAGCCTCGAGCGGATGAAGATGCTGCTGATCCTCACCGTCGCCGACATCCGGGCGGTCGGCCACGGCGTCTGGAATGGCTGGAAGGGGCAGCTGCTCCGCACTCTCTACTACGAGACCGAGCCGGTGCTCACCGGCGGCCACAGCCAGGTCAGCCGCGACCGGCGGGTCGCCGCGGCGCGGGAGGAGCTCGCCACCGCGCTCGCCGACTGGCCGAAGAAGGAGCGCGACGCCTATGTGCGGCGCCACTACCCGGCCTACCTGCTGCGGGTCGACCTTGCCCGCAAGATCGCCCATGCGGCGCTGATCCGCGAGGCCGACAGGGACAAGCGCTCGCTCGCCACCGCGATCCTCACCCGCGACTTCGAGGCGGTGACCGAGATCACCGTCTTCGCCCCCGACCATCCGCGGCTCTTGTCGATCATCGCCGGCGCCTGCACCATCGCCGGCGCCAACATCGTCGACGCCCAGGTCTACACCACCACCGACGGCCAGGCGCTCGACTCGATCTCGATCAGCCGCGAGTTCCCGAACAGCGAGGACGAGGAGCGGCGGGCGCAGAAGGTCGGCGGCCTCATCGAGCAGGCGCTGGCCGGCACGCTCCGCCTGCCCGAGCAGGTCGCCCAGCGCACCCGCAAGCGGCCGCGCTTCAAGGCGTTCTCGCTGGAGACCGCGGTCAGCGTCGACAACGAGCTGTCGAACCAGTTCACGGTGATCGAGACCTCCGGCCTCGACCGGCCGGGCCTGCTCTACGACCTCACCCGGACGATCTCCGACCTCAACCTCAACATCGCCTCGGCCCATGTCTCGACGTTCGGCGAGCGGGCCGTCGACGTCTTCTACGTAACCGACCTGCTCGGCCACAAGGTGATCAACGGCGCCCGCGAGGCCGCCATCCGCCGCCGGCTCACCACCGCCTTCGACGGCGGTGCGGAGCGCGAGGCGCGCCCGGCCCGGCGCAAGGAACCGGCCTGAGCGCGAAGGGCATCTCCGCATGTCGCTCCTGAAGAACTTCGCCACGGTCGGCGGCGCCACCGCGACCAGCCGCATCCTCGGCTTCGTGCGCGACATCTTCGTCGCCGCCGCCCTCGGCACCGGCCCGGTCGCCGACGCCTTCTTCGTCGCCTTCCGCTTCCCGAACCTCTTCCGGCGGCTGTTCGCCGAGGGCGCCTTCAACTCGGCCTTCGTGCCGCTCTATGCCCGGGCGCTCGAGGGCGAGGGCGAGGCCGAGGCGCGGAAGTTCGGCGAGGAGGCGCTCTCGGTGCTGCTGACCTCGCTCCTGGTGGTGACGGCGATCGCCGAGATCACCATGCCGCTCCTGATGTTCGTCATGGCGCCCGGCTTCTCGGCCGACCCGGCCAAGTTCGACCTGACGGTGGTGCTCACCCGCATCGCCTTCCCCTATCTGTCACTGGTCTCGCTCGTCGCCTTCTACAGCGGCGTCCTCAACTCGCGCGGCCGCTTCGCCGCCGCCGCCTTCGCCCCGGCGCTGCTCAACGTGGTGCTGATCGCGGCCCTCCTCTTCGTCTTCTGGAAGGGCTGGGATTCGCACCCTGCGGCCGGCACGGTCCTGTCGGTCGCGCCGGTCATCGGCGGCGTCGCCCAGCTGGCGCTGGTGATGGTCGCCACCCACCCCCCCGGCGCGGG
>JAEVZM010000305.1 GCA_023392225.1 Pseudomonadota bacterium | reverse complement strand
GGGCGGGATAGTCCGGCACAGGCGCGGGACTAGGACACCGGGGGCGGGTGCTGGGAGGCTGGGCTGTCATCCGAGCCGGTGCCGCGTCATCCCTCCCCGGGAGGGGAGGGTCCGGCCGAAGGCCGGGGGTGGGGAGGGCGTGAGGCGGCACGGCGGTGGGCCAAGGAACGCGATGGTCCCGTCGGAGAGGACGGCGTCGCTGCCAAACTGGATCCCCGCGTGCGCGGTGATGAGCGGAGTGGAGCGAGTGCCGTGCGTGCTTCGAGGCTTCGCTTCGCGAAGCACCTCAGCATGAGGAGGTGGGGCAGGCTCCGGGAAGCTCGGGAGGCAGGGGGGCGGGGCGGCGCGTGGCACCGTCATCACGGCGTCATATTATGTCGATATATCTGGACATATGGACGAGATAGAAGCGATCGAAGGTCTCACCGCGCTGTCGCAGGCGACCCGGCTCCGGGTGTTCCGCCACCTGGTGCGCCACCACCCCGAGCCGGTGGCGGCGGGCGAGCTGGCACGCGCGTTCGAGACCCCGCACAACACCATGTCGGCCCATCTCGCCGTGCTCACGCGCGCCGGGCTGATCTCGGTGTCGCGGCAGGGGCGCTCGATGCTCTACAGCGCCGACCTCGACGGCTTCCGCGCGCTGGTCGGCTTCCTGACGCGCGACTGCTGCAGCGGCCGTCCCGAGATCTGCGCGCCCGTGCTTGAGGCGCTCGCCTGCGACCAGCCGAAGGAGTGCTGCTGATGGATCGCCCGCCCTACAACGTCCTCTTTCTCTGCACCGGCAACACCGCCCGCTCGATCCTTGCCGAGAGCATCCTCCGGAAGGACGGGGCCGGGCGCTTCAACGCCTTCTCCGCCGGCAGCCATCCCAAGGGCGTGGTCAACCCCTTCGCGCTGAAGGTGCTGGCCGCGGCCGACTATCCGACCGACGGCTTCAGCTCGAAGTCGTGGGACGTCTATGCCGGGCCGGACGCGCCGCAGATGGATTTCGTCTTCACGGTCTGCGACGACGCGGCGGGCGAATCCTGCCCGGTGTGGCCGGGCCATCCGGCCAAGGCGCATTGGGGCATCGAGGATCCGGCCAGGGTCGAAGGCACCGACATCGAGAAGGAGACCGCGTTCGTGCGGGCGCTTCGGCTCCTCAAGACCCGGATCTCGGTGTTCGTCAGCCTGCCGATCGCCTCGCTCGACCGCCTCGCTCTCGACACCCGCCTGCGCGCCATCGGCAGCATGGAGGGCGCCAGCCGGCGTGCCGCCGAGGCGGGCTCGTAGCCGGCGTCATGGGCGAGATCACGCTCGGCCGCCGGCTGGTCAGCGAGGGCCTCGGGACGGCGCTTCTCCTTGCCACCGTGGTCGGCTCCGGCATCATGGCGGAGCGGCTGGCGGGCGGGAATGTCGCCGTCGCGCTGCTCGGCAACACGATCCCGACCGGCGCGATCCTGGTGGTGCTGATCCTCGTGTTCGGCCCGGTCTCGGGCGCCCATTTCAACCCCGCCGTCAGCCTCGCCTTCGCGCTCCGGCGCGCGCTGCCGTGGCCTCTGTTCGCGGCTTATGGGGTGGCGCAGGTGATCGGCGGCCTCGCCGGCGTGCTCGCGGCGCATGCCATGTTCGACGTGCCGCTGTTCCAGATCGCCAGCCACGTCCGGACCGGCGGCGGCCAGTGGTTCGCCGAGATCGTCGCGACCTTCGGCCTCCTCCTCACCATCCTCGGCTGCCTCGCCGGGGCGCGGCGGGCGATCCCCTACGCGGTCGGGCTCTACATCACCGCCGCCTACTGGTTCACCGCCTCGACGTCGTTCGCCAACCCGGCGGTGACCATCGCCCGCGCCTTCACCGACAGCTTCGCCGGCATCGCCCCGGCCGATGCGCCGGCCTTCATCCTCGCCCAGCTCGCCGGCGCCGTTGCCGCGGTGCTGCTCGCGCCTTGGCTGTTCGCCGGCGCTAGCGGAACAGCAGCACCGGAATCCGGCACGCGCGCACCATCTCGGTGGTCGTCGAGCCGATGACGAGGCTGCGGATCTGCGAATGCCCGTAGGCGCCCATGACGAGGAGGTCGATGCCGTCGCGCTCGACCGTTGCGGCAATCACCGTCTCGGGCTGGCCGGGCACGATGTCGGCGCGTGAGTCGCGCCCGCCGGCACGGAGCACCGCCTGCGCGCCGTCGAGCCGGCGCCGCGCCTCGACGCTCTCGGCGCCGACCGTGAGCAGCCGGATGTCGAGCCCGGCGAAGAGCGGCGAGCGCGCCACATGCTCGACCGCCTTCATGGCGCTCGGCCCGCCGTCATAGGCGAAGAGGACGGTCGAGACCGGCCGGAACGCCCGGGCGGCGACGTAGACCGGCCAGCGCGAGGCGCGCGCGATCCGCTCGAGATTGGAGCCGAGATGGGGCTTGGCGAAATCGGCGGCCTCGCCGCGCTTGCCGAGGACGATGAGCCCCGGGCCGGTCTCGGCCGCCGCGACGGTCTCGGTCAGGTCGCCGATGCGAAGCCGGGCGGAGACGGCGGTGACGCCGGTGGCGCGGATCACCTGCTCGGCATCGTCGAGGATGGCCCGCCCGCGGCGCTGCATGAGCTTGGAGCGGGCCTCGTCGACGGCGCTGAGCTCCTCGAGGATCTCGGTGCGGGCGCCGAGGCCGATGGCGCCGGAGAGGTCGGAGCGCGCCGATTCCCGCCGGCCGAGGACGTGCAGCACCTCCACCGGTGCCGCGATGCGCCCGGCGATCCATGCGGCGTTCTCGCAGACGCTTCTCGAGTAGATCGAGCCGTCAACGAGGGCGATGATCCGGTCGGTCATGTTTCCTCCTCCCTCCCTAGTGCGCCGAGAGCTGGTCGAGCGCGCCGGGCTTGTCGTGCACGGCGAGGCGGTCGACGATGGTCTCGCTCGCCGCGTTCATGCCGACGATCTCGACATCGGCGCCGTCGCGGCGGAACTTCAGCACCGCCATGTCGAGCGCGGCGACGCTGGAGATGTCCCAGATGTGGGCGCGCGAGACGTCGATGGTCACCTTCTCGAGCGCTTCCTTGAAGTCGAAGCCGGCCATGAAGTCCTCGGTCGAGGCGAAGAACAGCTGGCCCTCGACGAAGTAGGTGCGGTGGCGGCCGTCCTCGCTCAGCACCGAGCGCATCTCGAAGAGCTGGGCGATCTTCCAGGCGAAGAAGATGCCGGAGAGGAGGACGCCGATCAGCACGCCGATGGCGAGGTTGTGGGTGAAGACGACGCCGATCACGGTGGCGAGCATCACCATCGAGGACGAGCGCGGGTGGCTCCTGAGGTTCCGGACCGAGGACCACGAGAAGGTGCCGATCGACACCATGATCATGATCGCGACCAAGGCCGGCATCGGGATGCGGCTGACGAGGTCGCCGAGCACCAGGATGAGGAAGAGGAGGAAGACGCCGGCGGCGAAGGTCGACAGCCGGCCGCGGCCGCCCGACTTCACGTTGATCATCGACTGGCCGATCATGGCGCAGCCGGCCATGCCGCCGATGAAGGCGGTAGCGGTGTTGGCGATGCCCTGGCCGATGCACTCCTGGTGGCGGTTGGAGGGCGTGTCGGTGAGGTCGTCGACGATCTGCGCGGTCATCAGCGATTCGAGGAGCCCGACCACGGCCACCGCCGCCGAATAGGGCAGGATGATCTGCAGCGTCTCGAGCGTGAACGGAATGTCGGGGATGAGGAACACCGGCAGGTCCGAGGGCAATTCGCCCATGTCGCCGACGGTCCGCACGTCGAGCCCGAGCCAGAGGGTGATCGCCGTGAGGACGATGATGCATACCAGCGGCGAGGGGATCGCCGTGGTGAGGCGCGGGAAGAGGTAGATGATGGCGAGCCCGGCGGCGACCATGACGTAGGTCAGCCACGGCACGTCGATCAGCTCGGGAAGCTGCGCCATGAAGATGAGGATGGCGAGCGCATTGACGAAGCCGGTGATCACCGAGCGCGAGACGAAGCGCATCACGGTGGCGAGGCGGAGCATGCCGGCGCCGATCTGGAGGAGGCCGGCGAGCACGGTCGCGGCGAGGAGGTACTGGAGCCCGTAATCGCGGACCAGCGTCACCATCAGCACCGCGGTCGCCGCGGTCGCGGCCGAGATCATGCCCGGCCGGCCGCCGACGAAGGCGATCAGCACGGCGATCGAGAACGAGGCGTAGAGGCCGACCCTGGGGTCGACGCCGGCGATGATCGAGAAGGCGATGGCCTCGGGGATCAGGGCGAGGGCGACGACGAGGCCGGAGAGCAGGTCGCCGCGGATGTTGCAGAACCACTGGTCGCGATAGGCGGAAAGGGATCTCATCAAGTCTCTTCGGAGGTGTCTGGCAAACTGCTCCAGGATGCGACCCGGGGGCGGGCGGCGCGGAACTGACGGAGCGTGTTCGTTGTCCGGCGGATTGGCGCCCGGAAGAGCCACCCGGGATCGGACCGGGTCCATGCGATGGTCCCTGTCTAGACGGACCCTTGCTGCGGCGCAACGCCGTTCGGCCGATTTGCCGCCGGCCGAAAAGGCGGGAACAGCCCCCGGCAGGAGACGTTTGCCTCCCCATGCGGCGCGCTGACGCCGTCCCATCCTCAACAAGGAAGTGGAGGAATACGATGCAGACGTTCCGTCATCTCATGGCCCTCGCCGCGCTCGGCGCGGCGGCCGGCTTCGCCGTCCCCGCCAGCGCCGCCGAGTCCGTGGCCGACCAGGCGCAGTGCAGCGACGCCAAGGGCAGCGGCGACCAGACCGCCATCCGCCAGTTCTGCCCGGTCGCGGACTGGCCGCAGACCGTCGAGCCCGCGGTGCGGGACTGGGTGATGGCGCAGGAGGTCTCGAGCGTCACCTATGACGGCGACGTGGTGGTCGGCACCGTGCTGCCGGCCGAGGTGCAGCTCATCGAGGTCCCGGACCACGCCGACTACCGCTGGGCCTACCTGAACGACCATCGCGTCGTCGTGGTCCCCGATACCCGGACCGTGATCGCCACCTACTGACGACACAACGACTGGCATGAACCGGGTGGCTGCGTCGTTGCCGCCCGGACAGGGTTGGTCAGTCGGGAGACCCGCCTCTTCGGTGGGGGGTCTTTCCGTTCTCGGAAGACACGCTTTCAGAACTTGTCGGGCTGGGTGTCGGGGGCGACGCGGGCGAAGGCGGGGAGGGCCGCGGCCCGGTCGGCGATGGCGACGGTGAGCGGATAGGGGGAGAGGTCGCAGTCGAAGCGGCGGGCATTGGCGACCTGCGGCACCAGGCAGATGTCGGCCATGCCGACGGAGTCGCCGAGGCAGAAGTCGCCGGAAAGGCCCTCGCGCCGGAGCGTCTCCTCGATCGAGCGGAAGCCTTCGGCGATCCAATGCGCGTACCAGCGGTCGGCGATCGCCTTGTCGTCGGGGACGTTGGCGGCGAGCCACTTGAGAACCCGGACATTGTTGAGCGGGTGGATGTCGCAGCCGACGATCTGGCTGAGCCGGCGTACATAGGCGCGCTCGTAAAGGTCGCGCGGCAGGAAGGGCGGCTCGGGATAAGCCTCCTCGAGATACTCGAGGATGGCAAGGCTCTGGGCATAGAGGCGGCCGTCCTCGACGAGGGCCGGCACCAGCCCTTGCGGATTCACCGCGACATAAGCAGCGTCGCGGTGCTCCATCTTCGGCAGGCTGACATAGGCCTGCTCCCAGTCGAGCCCCTTCACGGAAAGGGCGATGCGCACGCGATACGAGGTCGAGGACCGGAAGAAGGTGTAGAGCGTGCGCATCGGAGGCTACTTCGCTTCGGCTGCGGCGTTGAGGATGTGGTCGGGGGTCGAGGAGACCACCTCGACATATTTCGGCACGAACTTGCGCCCCTCGATCAGGCCGACGAAGGCCGGCTTGATCTCCTCGGCGAGGATCTTGCGGATCCGGGCATGCTCGACGATGTCGGCCCACTCGGCGATCAGGAAGAAGCGCTGCGGGTTCTCGGTGTCGCGGCAGAGCACGCCGTCCTTCACCTGCGCCGAGGACTTGTGCATCGGATTGCCGTCCGAATAGTCGAATTCCTCGAACAGCTTGATGAACTCCTCCTCGCGGCCTTTCTCGACGATGAAGTCGTAGATGTGGAGGAAGTTGCCTTTGGTGGCGAGCGGTTCCTGGGCCATGTGCGCTGGGTCTCCTCAATGGTCCGACGGCTGGATCGTCAGTGTACCCCCTTTCTCCTCGTGCGACAAATCCGACGTTGCAGACGGGCGCCGCGACACCGGAGGATGCTATCAGTGGGCGGTGCACCGGCTGCGAAGCGGCCGGCACCAGAATGCGAACGAGCAGGGGCGAGGGACATGGCGACAAAAGCGGGCCGCACGCAGAAGGCGGGCGCAACGGCAGGGGAGACGATCGCGCAGCAGGTGCCCGTCGACCCGCTCGCGGCGCAGACCCGGCCGCGGCCGGCCCTCAAGATGCTCGCCGAGCGGCTGCCGCTGTGGCGGCGGCCGGGATACCTGATCCGGCGCCTCCACCAGATCCACTATGCGCTGTTCTTCGAGGAGTGCGCCGAGTTCGGCATCACGCCGGTGCAGTACGGCCTGCTGACGATCCTCTCGACCAATCCGGATGCGGACCAGGTGACGCTCGCCCAGGCGCTCGGCATCGACCGCACCAACGTCGCCGACGTGCTGCGCCGCCTCGAGCAGGGCGGCCTGATCGATCGCCGTAGGAACGCGGAAGACCGCCGCATGGTGCTGGCCCGGCTGACGCCGACCGGCGAGGAGCTGGTCGAGCGCATGCACCCGTCGATGGCGCGGGCGCAGGAGCGGCTGCTGTCGGCCCTGGGCGAGGACGAGCGGGAGGCGTTCATCGCCGCGTTGATGCGGCTGCTCGAAGCAAACAATCGCTATGGCCGGGCGCCGCTTCGAACCGGGCGCGGTGAGGGCCTCTAGGGCCAGCCAAAAGCAATAACGCCGACAGGTCCGGGAAGGACCGCCGGGATGGCAATCTCGCAACGGCGGGGCGTTATTGGGGGAACGCCGAGATCCGTCGTCATTTAGTATGCGGTATACCGGATCGATTGAAAAGCCGAATTTTGAACAACCACAAAAGGCGCACGGTTTTTCGTCAGTATGCCCCCTAAATGGTCATGAAATCGGGAGTTCCTTTGGAATTCCTTGGGGTCTTGCGGGATTCCCGGATCTGTTTGAAGTCGGCATCGCTCTTGCTAGAGCATTGCACCGGATCACAGGCACTGGATGATTTGTATACTGACGACTTGACAGTATCCTGCAGGGATTCCAATCTCCGTTCTGGGGGAACGCACTGTGATCCGCACCATCTGGCGCAGCGTGCTGCGCGGGAACATTCGAGATTGGGAGCGGATGATGAGAATGCTGAAGGGCCTTTTGACCGGCACCGTGCTGCTCGCCAGCGTTGCGTTGCCGATGCATGCCTTCGCGGCCGGCGATATCGTTATCGCCATCGGGTCGGAGCCGTCGACGCTCGATCCGCAGGCGCGCGATGATGGCGGCGAGCGTGCCGTCAACGACAACATCTACGAGACCCTGGTGGCCCGCACCGCCGACGGTGCGCTCGTTCCCGGTCTGGCGGCCGCCGAGCCGACCAAGGTCGACGACACCACCTGGGAGTTCAAGCTGCGCGACGGCATCTCCTTCACCAATGGTGAGCCGTTCAATGCCGACGCGGTCGTCGCCAGCGTCGAGCGCATTCTCGATCCCGAGTTGAAGTCGGAGCAGCTCGCCTATTTCGGCGGCATTACCGGCGCCAAGAAGGTCGACGACCTCACGGTCCAGATCACCACCTCCGGCCCGGACCCGATCCTGCCGTCGCGGATGTACTGGATGAAGATGGTCCCGCCGGCCTACTCCAAGGATCCGGCGTTCGGCGAGGCGCCGGTCGGCACCGGTCCCTACAAGCTCGAGGCGTTCAACCGCGGCCAGGACATCGTGCTCGTCGCCAATCCCGACTACTGGGATGGTGCGCCCTCGATCGACAAGGTGACCTACCGCTTCGTCGGCGAGTCCGGCACCCGGCTCTCCGGCCTGGTCGCCGGCGAGTTCGACGTCATCACCAACCTCCTGCCCGAGTTCGTCGAGAGCGTGCCGAAGTCGGCGACGGTGCAGGGCCTCGAGACCTCGGTCATCGTGCTGTCGACCGACAACGAGGTGACCAAGGACCCCAAGGTCCGCGAGGCGATGAACATCGCCATCGACCGCCAGGCGCTGGCCGACAGCCTGTTCGCCGGCTACGGCCTGCCGGCCCGCGGCCAGCTGGTCAACCCCAAGGCCTTCGGCTTCAACGAGGCGCTCCAGGCCTATCCGTACGATCCGGAGAAGGCCAAGCAGCTCATCAAGGAAGCCGGCGCCGAGGGCAAGACGATCAACCTCGTCGGTGAATCGGGCCGCTGGCTCAAGGACCGCGAGCTGATCGAGGCGGTCGGCCAGTACTGGGCCGAGGCGGGCCTGAACGTCAACTACCAGATCGAGGAGTTCGGCCAGTACCTGACCCTGCTCTTCGACCAGCAGAACCGCCCCGACGCGGTGTTCGTCGTCAACTCCGACGAGCTTCTCGACGCCGACCGGCCGATGACCCAGGGGTACCTGTCGGGCAGCGGCTTCTCGTCGAACAGCGACAAGGAGATGGCGGAGAAGGTCGTCGCGGCACGCACCGAGACCGACGTCGCCAAGCGCAAGGCGCTCTACGACGAGGTCACCCAGAAGGCCTACGACCTCAACTACCTCTCGCCGCTGCTCAATGCCCAGGACATCTACGGCATCTCCGAGCGGCTCGAGTGGCAGCCGCGGGTCGATGCCAAGCTGATCGTCAAGGAAATGAAGGTGACGGAGTAGTCCTCCGTCCCCACGCCGGTTGAAGGAAGCAGCATGGGCCGTTTCATCCTTCGCAGGCTCGGCCAGGGCCTCCTCGTCGTCCTAGGAGTGTCCCTGGTCGTCTTCGTCGCGATGCGCGTCTTCGGCGATCCGGCGAAAGTCATGCTGCCCCTCTCCGCGACGGTCGAGCAGCGGGCCGAGTTCGAGCACCTCATCGGTCTCGACCGGCCCCTGCCTGAACAGTTCGTCGACTTCATGGGCGACCTCGTCACCCTCGATTTCGGCGACAGCCTCTGGCAGCGCCGCCCGGCCATGGAAGTGGTGTTCGAGCGGCTACCCAACACGCTGATGCTGATCGGCGCGGGGCTCGGCTTCGCCATCCTCCTGGCGCTGCCGCTCGGCGCCTTCGCCGCGCTCCGGCCCGGCGGCATCGTCGACCGGATCACGGTGATCGGCGGCCTGGTCGGCCTCTCGACGCCGCAGTTCTGGCTCGGGCTGCTGCTGATCATGCTGTTCGCCGTGCAACTGAGGATCCTGCCGACCTCGGGCATCGGCGGCTGGCAGCACATGATCCTGCCGGCCCTGACGCTGGCCCTGCCGAGCATGGCGCGCATGGTGCTGCTCGTCCGCAGCCAGGTCATCGACGAGCTGAACCAGCAATACGTCAAGACCGCGCGGGCCAAGGGCATGCGCTTCCGCACGGTGCTGTTCTCACACGCGCTCCGCAACACGCTGATCCCGTTCATCACGCTCGCCGGCTGGGAGGTCATCTCGGCGCTGGCCGGCTATACCGTCGTCGTCGAGAGCGTGTTCGCC
>JAEVZM010000219.1 GCA_023392225.1 Pseudomonadota bacterium | reverse complement strand
GGGCAGCGCGGCGAGCGGCGAGGCGCGCACGCCCGCGCCCCAGCTCACGCAGCCGGCCGGGTGCACCGCGCCGTCTATGGTCACCGCGTGCGGGGCCACCGCCTCGACCCGCGACCCGGTGAGCACCGTCACGCCGAGCGTCTCGAGCGAGCGCCGGGCATAGTCGGACAGCGGCTCGGGGAAGGTGGAGAGCAGGCGTGGCCCGCCCTCGACCAGGATGACGCGGGCCTTGGACGGGTCGATGCGGCGGAAGTCGCGGACCAGCGCATGGCGGGCGAGCTCGATCGCCGAGCCGGCCATCTCGACGCCGGTCGGGCCGCCGCCGACCACGATCGTGGTCAGGAGCCGCGCCTGCTCGGCCGGGTCGGTGGCGATCTCGGCGCGCTCGAAGGCGAGCAGCAGCCGGTCGCGTATGGTGCGCGCGTCGCTGATGCTGCGCGGGCCGGGCGCGGCCTCGGCCCAGTCGTCATGGCCGAAATAGTTGTAGCGCGATCCCGGCGCGAGGATCAGCCGGTCGAAGGCGAGGCTGCGGCGATCGCCGAGATGGACCAGGCGTCGCTCGAGGTCGACGCCGGTGACCTCGTCGAGCATGACGTCGATATTGCGGTAGCGCGACAGCATGCTGCGGATCGGCCGGGCGATGTCCGCCGGGGAGAGCGCGGCCGTCGCCACCTGGTAGAGGAGCGGCACGAACAGGTGGTAGTTGCGCCGGTCGATGACCGTGACGAGGGCCTTGGCGCCGCCCAGCGCCTTGGCGCAGGCGAGGCCGCCGAAGCCGGCGCCGACGATGATCACCCGCGGCGTGGCCGCGGTGGGCGCGGTTGCCATGTTCACACCGGCTCCTGGCGCTGTGGGAACCGGGCGACGCTTGCCGAGGCGTCTTCTTCGGGATGCCCGACGATGCGGTCGCCGCCCTCGGCCCGCGCCTTCCGCACCCGGGTGTCCGCGACCCGCAGCAGCGCGGCGAGGTCGCCGCCGTCGGCCGGCGCGGTGGCAATCCCGATGCTGACCGTGATCGGCACGCGGTCGGCGCCCGGCGGCGACGAGATCCGGCGGCGGAGGCGCTCGGCCATCAGCAGCGCCGCCCGGTGGGTCAGGTCGTCGCCGAGGACGACGATCTCGGTGGCGTCGTAGCGATAGGCGCGGTCGCGCTCGCGCAGGCCCTCGGTGAGGTCGACGGCAACCTGGCGGAGGACGTCGCTGCCTGCCGGCGCGCCGGCGTGGGGGTTGAGGTCGCCGAACCGGTCGATGGCGACCATGGTCACGCTGACCGGACGGTTGGCGCGCAGGGCCTCGTTGAGCAGGCTCCGCCCCTCGGCGTCGAACCGGGTCCGGTCGAGGAGGCCGGTCAGGGTGTCACGGCCGGCGGTCTCCGGGCCGTGTTCGCCGTGCCGGCGATAGGTGAGGGTGTCGAACACGTCGGCGAGCCGCGGCGGCCGCCGCACCGGGCGCGCCGTCTCCACGAAGCCGAGATAGAAGGCGATCATCGCCCCGAAGAGGACGGCGGCCCCCATCTTGGCGATCCAGCCGCTGGCGAGCACCGCGATTGGGACGCCGCTGAGCAGGTGGAGGGCGGTGAAGAAGCCGATCTGGTCGAAGGTGAGCACGAGCGCCAGCGATGCGACGACCCGGGCCAGGGGCGATCGGCCCAGCCGGTCGCCGATGCTCTCGTAGATCAGGATGAGGAGGATCGAATCGATGAACAGGAGGATGGTGCCCCAGATCATCAGCCCGCCCATCTCGTCCATCAGCCGCAGGTCGAGCGGCCCGATCGCGATCGAGGGCGGGATGGCGTGGAACCGGGTCACGAAGACGAGGGCCACCATCAGGAGGTTGCCGGCCATCAGCCCGTAGATCGGCTGGCGGACCGCCGCTGCATCCTCGCGGATGTAGACCAGGAGCAGCATCGAGAGCTTGCCGGAGAACAAGACGATCGAGCCCGGCGAGATCAGCATGCCGCCGGGAAGCCCGATGTAGAAGATCGCCGCGAGATAGGTTTCGAGGAAATGCATCGTGCCGAGGGCGCAGAACACGATGCCGATGCCGAAGCGGTGGCGGATCCGGAACAGTCCCGCCATCACCGCGAAATAGAGCGCTGCCTCGAGGACCAGCAGCAGCAGGTTCATCCAGTCGCCCATCGAACAACGCCTGTCCCGATACGCGCGCAGTCGGGCCTGATGGCTCTGCCGCAGTTGCGGAGCGGTTTCCGGTCTTCACCGGAGAGGATGCGCGCCTTTTGCGGCGGAGGCAACTTTCGGACCGGAGCCGGTTCCCCGCGGCTTCGGGGGGCCGGCGCTGCGCGATCCTAGGACAGGGTTCGCCGGGCGATGTAGAGCCCGACCAGTGCGACCAGGGCGACGATCAGGATCACGAGGATCGCCATCATCGCGGCCGCGCCCAGCACGGCGCCGAGCGTGTTCCAGAACCCGACCTGGGCGATCAGGACGATCAGCAGGATGAAGAAGATCAGCGGCATGGTCCGGACCCGCGAACGAAGAGTGTCAGGCGGCTTTCAGTTCCGAAAGGACCTGATCGGCCCAATCCGAGAGGTCGCGGCCGGCGTCGAGATAGTGCGTCTCGCTCAGTGCCATCGCCACGTCGCTGTTGGCGGCCCGGGTGCGATCGGGCAGCACGGAGACGATCCGCTTGCCCATCGCCCGCGCCGCGCCCAGCTCGGCCAGGGCGTTCTTGCCCTGGCCCTCGAAGCGCGGGACCACGAAGACCACGAGGTCGGAGCGCCGCAGGAACTTGATGATCGCGCCGGATACGTCCGCGCCGGACGCCAGGTCCTCCGCGGGGTCGAATACGGATGCCCCATGGCTGGCCAAGGCCTTGCTCAGCCGGTCGGCGAACGTTTTGTCCTCGGCTGCGTAGGATAGAAAGACCTGGTTCATCTGCTTCTGCTTCGCCCCCTCAATGGCAGCGCGCGGCGTTTCAGCTGCGAAAGGTACGTCTCCATCTCGTTCATTGCCACGACATTCTTGGCCTTGAGGAAGGTGGCGCCGCCGCCGCGCTCCAGATCGTCCAGGGAGAGATGGTAGAGGATCGGCACGATGCGGCAATCGTTGGCCCTGGCGGCGCCGACTTCGACCCACAGCCAGTGCCGGTCGACGGACCACGGTGTCAGCAGGACAACCAGCTCGTCGACCCGGGTCATCTCGGTGAAGATACGCTCCTCGAAATCGTCACCCTTGCTGATGTCGAAGGCGTCGATGAAGGTCTCGGCCTTCGCATCCTCGCGAATGCGGCGCTCGATCTGTTGTGCGACCCAGAGATCGGACCAGGCATGGGAGACGAAGACACGATAGGTCAGCCATGCAACCTATCCTTGTCTTCAGGCCTTTTCCATGCCCTCCAGCTCGGTGATCAGGCCTTCGATCACGCCGAGGCCCTTCTGCCAGAAGCCGGGGTCGGTGGCGTCCAGCCCGAACGGGGCGAGGAGCTCGCGGTGGCCCTTGGTGCCCCCGGCGCGCAGCATGGCGAGATACTTCGCCTCGAAGCCCTGCGGGTGCTCCTCGTAGGCGGCGTAGAGCGAGTTCACCAGGCAGTCGCCGAAGGCATAGGCGTAGACGTAGAACGGCGAGTGGACGAAGTGCGGGATGTAGGCCCAGAAGGTCTCGTAGCCCTCGCCGAGGCGGATCGCCGGGCCGAGGCTGTCGCCCTGCACCGACATCCAGATCTCGCCGATGCGCTCCGCGGTCAGCTCGCCCTCGCGCCGCTCGGTGTGGAGCTTCCGCTCGAAGCTGTAGAAGGCGATCTGGCGGACCACCGTGTTGATCATGTCCTCGACCTTCTGGGCGAGCATCGCCTTCTTCTGCACCGCGTCGGTGGTCTCGGCGAGGAGGGCCCGGAAGGTCAGCATCTCGCCGAACACGCTCGCCGTCTCGGCCAGTGTCAGCGGCGTCGGCGCCATCAGCGCGCCCTGCGGCGCGGCCAGCACCTGGTGGACGCCGTGGCCGAGCTCGTGGGCCAGCGTCATCACGTCCCGCACCTTCCCCTGGTAGTTGAGGAGGATGTAGGGATGGGCGCTTGGCACCGTCGGGTGCGAGAAGGCGCCGGGCGCCTTGCCGGGCCGCACCGGCGCGTCGAACCAGCGGTCCTGGAAGAAGCGGCGGGCGATGTCGGCCATCTCGCTCGAGAACAGGCCGTATGCGCCGAGCACGGTCGAGCGCGCCTCCTCGAACTTGATCGCCCGCTGCGGCACCTTGGGCAGCGGCGCGTTCCGGTCCCAGTAGGGCAGCACGTCGCGGTCGAACCACTTCGCCTTCAGCTTGTAGTAGCGGTGCGAGAGCCGGGGATAGGCGGCGGTCACCGCCGCGACCAGCGCGTCGACCACCTCGGGCTCGACCCGGTTGGCGAGGTGCCGCGCCGCCGCCACGTCGTCGAACTTCCGCCAGCGGTCGGAGATCTCCTTGTCCTTGGCGAGCGTGTTGGTGATCAGCGCGAACAGCCGGATGTTCTGCTTGAAGGTCTTGCCGAGCGCCTCGGCCGCCTGCCGCCGCTTCGCCCCGTCGGGGTCCTGGAGCAGGTTGAGCGTCGGCTCGATGGCGAGCTCCTCCTCGCCGATCGTGAAGCGGAGCTCGGCGATGGTCTGGTCGAACAGCCGGTTCCAGGCGCCCACCCCGGTCACCGACTTCTCGTGGAACAGCTCCTCGACCCGGTCCTCGAGCTGGTGCGGCTTGTCCCGGCGGATGTCCTCGAGCCACGGCCGGTAGTGGCCGAGCGCGGGGTCCTCCATGGCGACGGCGAGCACCGCGTCGTCGATCCGGTTCAGCTCGAGGGTGAAGAAGAGGAGATGGGTGGCGGCGTTGGTGATCCGCTCCTGGACGTCGCCATAGAACTTGGAGATGGCCGGGTCGACGGTGTTGCCGGCATGGAGCAGCCCGGCGAAGGAGATGATCCGGCCGAGCAGGTCGTCGAGCCCCTCGTACTCCCGCACTGCCTCGGCCAGCCGGCTCCCGGCCTCCGGCCCGGCGGCGATCTCGGCGAGCTTGCCGCGCCAGCGCCCGGCGAAGGCCTCGGACGATTCCTCGGCCCGCGCCAGCGCCGCCTGCAGCTCGGGCGAATCCCGGCCGGGATAGAGGTCGGCGAGGTTCCATTCCGGCAGCTCGCCGAAAGGGTTCTTCTCGGTGGCGACGGCGAAGGGATCGTCCAGGGACATGGTGTGCGTTCTTCCGGGGTGTTGGTCGGCCGCTATCAGCTATGGCCGATGCGTCGCCAAGGCAACCCGCCGCGGCCGCTCTCCACCCGCTTTCGGCGGGATGAAAGGGTCCGTGGTCGATTCCGGCCCGCCCCGTTCGTCGTCGACAGGAACGTCCCCGCAACCGGAGATCCGCCATGGACGACACCCGCAGCCTCGTTCCCGCGACCGAGCTCGCCGCGAAGAGCCCGATCCGCTTTGCCGGCGAGAGCGCCGAATACCGTGCGGCGCGCACCGCGCTCCTCGCCGAGGAGGTGGAGCTCCGCCGCCATATCGAGCGCGTCGCCCGCCGGCGCCGCGCGCTGCCGCCCGGGCCGGCGGTGGCGAAGGACTACGCGTTCACCGGCCGTGAAGGCCCCGTCACGCTCGCCGAGCTGTTCGGCCCGCACGAGACGCTGGTCGTCTACAAGTTCATGTACGGGCCGGAGCGGCAGCAGCCCTGTCCGATGTGCATGGCGGCGATGGACGCCTGGGACGGCATTGCCCATCATGTCGGCCGGAAGGCCTCGCTGGTCATGGTCGGGCC
>JAEVZM010000198.1 GCA_023392225.1 Pseudomonadota bacterium | reverse complement strand
GCCCTAGTCGGACAGCTCGATGATGTCGGCGAACTGCGCCGCCGCATCCTCGGGCGTGACCGAGTCGTCGGCGAAGTAGTTGGCGACCAGCTCGTTGATCTGCTGGTTGGTGTTCTCGGTGATGTACCGGTTGGTGGCCGGCACGATCTTGGACGGATCCTCGACCGCCTGCAGCGCCTTCTGCATGCACGGGTCGGCGGTCGACATGTCGACGTCGCCGCGCACCGGCATCGAGCCCTTGGCGTTGTTGAAGGCGACCTGCACCTCGGGGCTGATGATCAGCTGGGCGAGGCGCTTCTGGGCGGCCTCGACCTCCGGATCATCCTGCTTGAAGAAGACGAAGATGTCGCCGTCGGTGGAGACCAGCGGCTTGGCCTCGTTGAGGCCGATCATGCAGCCGAAGTCCTCGACGCCCTTCATGCCGGCGGCGGCGAACTCGCCACGGGCCCAGTCGCCCATCACCTGGAGTCCGGCCTTGCCGGTGATCACCATGTTGGTGGTGTCGTTCCAGTTGCGGTTGGCATAGCCGTCGTCGGTGAGGCCCTTGAGCGCGCGGAGATCGGTGAACACCTGCACCATCTCCGGACCGCCGGCGAGCGCGGCGTCCTTGTCCTCGTACATCTTGTTGCGGTTGTCGACGCCGAGGGCCTCGGTGACCATGTCCTGGAACAGCAGCTGAATCTGCCAGCCATTGCCGTCGCCGCCGATGGCGAACGGGATGATGCCGGCATCGCCGAGCTTCGGCGCGGTCTCGATGAACTCGGCGAAGCTCGTCGGCTCGGGCACCCCGGCCTTCTCGTAGGCGTCCTTCGAATACCAGGCCCAGTAATTGGAGTGGATGTTGACCGGTACGCACCACCACTTGCCGTCGATCAGGCAGGCCGAGTTGATCTGCTTGGGGCGGATGACCTCTTCCCACTTGCCCTCGGTGGCGACGTCGGTGAGGTCGAGCAGCTGGCCATTGGCGATCAGCTCCTCGTACTGGCGGCCGGGGTTGAACTGCGCGGCCTCCGGCGGATCGCCGCCGAGCACGCGCTGCATCACCGTGGCGCGCGCCGTCTCGCCCAGTGCGATGGCGCTGTCGACCCACTTGTCGCCCTGGCCGTCATTGTCGAGGGCCTTGGCGAACTCGGCAACCGCGGCGGCCTCGCCCTTCGAGGTCCACCAGTGGATCACCTCGATCTCGGCGGCGCTCGCCACCGTCGGCGCAAGCAGGGCTGCGAATGCGACCATGCCCATCAGTTTCGTGCGAAGCGTCATGCTTTCCTCCCTTGGCGCCACGCGCCTTGCGTGAGCGTTCGATGCGTCTTTGGCCGCCGGCGCGAACCGGCGGTGCAATCGATTACATCTGTCCCGCGGAATTGCGGACGTTTCCCAGTTCCCGGCTTCTTCGGTCTTCTGTGGACCGTTGAAATCGTTTACATGAAGTCTAGCCCAAGACGGATGGATGTCAACGCTTCGTCGAGCGGCTAGACTTGAGGGAACCGCGGACCATGGGCGACGATACGCGACCTCCTTCCAAGCCAATGAGCAGAAACCGGAACCCTGGCCGGCGATCGGCCGCTTCGCCGGCGGCGCCGCTTCTCGCCGTCGCGCGCCGGGCGGGGGTATCGACGGCCACCGTGAGCCGCGCCCTGGCGGCACCCGACCGGGTGGCGGAGGTGACCCGCGCCCGGGTGATCGCGGCGATCGCCGCGGCCGGGTACACGCCGAACGCATCGGCGCGCAACCTCCGCGCCCGCTCGACGCGGATGGTGCTCGCGCTTCTGCCGGGCATGAGCAACACGTTCTTCACGCCGATCCTGAACGGCATCGAGGACGTGCTGTCGGCGGCCGGCTACGCCATGATCATGGGCGACACCCGCGGCAGTGCCGGCAAGGAAGCGCTCTACACGCAGTTCATCCGGGCCGGGCAGGTCGACGGGGTCATCCTCTTCACCGGGCACCTGCCGCGCGACGGGCACCTCTTGCCGGAGACCGGCCGGGTGCCGATCGCCCTGGTCTGCAACGAGATCGTCGGCGACGATCGCTTCTCGGTGTTCGACGTCGACAATCGCGATGCCGCGCGCCGGGCCACGGCCCACCTGATCGAGGCGGGACACCGCCATATCGGCCACATCGCCGGCGCGCTCGACAATGTCGAGGCTGCCGAGCGGCGGCTGGGCTTCCGTGATGCGCTGACCGAGGCCGGCCTTCCAGTCGACGAGTCGGCGATCTGGCCCGGGGGATTCCGTTTCGAGAACGGTGTCGAGGCCGCGGCGCGCTTCCTCGCCATGCCCGATCGCCCCACCGCCATGTTCGCCTCCGCCGACGACGCTGCGATCGGATTCATCCGTACCGTGCGGGAGGCGGGGATTGCTACCCCTGATGATGTTTCGGTTGTGGGCTTCGACGATATCGACTATGCGAGCATCATCGAGCCACCACTCACGACCATGCGCCAGCCGCGCGAGGAATTGGGACGGCTGGCGGCCGAGGATCTGCTGGCACGCATGCATCGGGATGCGCCCGACCTGCCGCCGACCCACAGGCGCCTGCGCTGTGCGCTGGTGCGCCGGGCCAGCGTGCGCGTGCTCGAGCCCGAGGAGACGACGGTACGTCGCGGCGCGGGCGCACGGCGGCGCCGGCCGCCGGGAAAGGCCGAGGTCTCGCCATGACATCGGCCGGCGGTACGCGCCTCGTGCTCGGCCTGGTCTCCGGACTCGGCAACTCGTTCTGGAACGTGGTGGTCAAGGCGAGCGAGACCGTTCTCCTCGGCGGTGGCTACGGGGTGGTGTTCGCCGAACTCCGTGACGACCCGGAGCGGATCGGCCACTACGAGGAGCTCGCCCGCTCCGGCCATGTCGCTGGGCTCGCGCTCTATGCGCCGCCGCCGACGCTCGCGTCGCGCCTGCTCGCGACCGCGCGCCCCACCGTGCTCCTCTATGCGGGGGCGCCGGCCGGGGTGGTGGTGCCGACCTTCTGCGTAGCGAACCGCGAAGCGGTGGGCGAGCTGATGCGACACCTCCTCGGCCTCGGCCACCGACGCATCGCCCATCTCGCCGGCCCCGACGAGAACATCGATGCGCGCGAGCGCCTCGACGCCTATCGCTACGAACTGGCCGTCGCCGGCATTCCCTACGATCCCGAGTTGGTCTGGCCGGGCGATTTCAGCTTCGTCGCCGGGACGCGGGCGGCGGCCCGCTACCTCGCGCTCGCGGAGCGTCCGACGGCCGTCTTCGCGGCGACTGACGAGATGGCGATCGGCCTGATCTCGGGCTTGCGCGACAGCGGCGTCTCGGTGCCGGAGGCGGTCTCGGTGGCCGGCTTCGACGGTACGGACCTCTCGGCCATGTACCAGCCGGCCCTGACGACGATGCTCCAGCCGCGAGCGGAGCTCGGGCGGCTGGCGGCCGAGAGCCTGCTGCGCCGATTGGCTGGCGGCCCGCCGGAGACCGCCACGGTCCGGCTTCCCTGCCGCCTGGTGCTGCGCCAGAGCGTTGTCGCGCCGGCGGGCGATACCCCCGATGCGTCGCGCGCGGTGGAGCCGATCTCGCGCTGACTCTCCACGCCATCGGCCGCCGCGGCCGCTGTCACATAAGTGTCATGCACATCGGGCATGGGAGCCGGTTCCTGCGATCCGTTCCGATATCCCGTTCTGACATCCCATGGGGGCGACGATGAACCTGACCCAGCAGCACCAGGTCGACTTCAAGCTCTTCGACCGGCCTGACGTCCCGACCCGAAGCTACAAGGCGGGGGAGGTGATCGTCGCCGAGGGCGATACGGCGAAGGAGATGTTCGTCGTCAAGAGCGGCAAGGTCGCCATCAAGGTCCACGACCAGATCGTCGAGGAAGTGACGACCGGCGGCATGCTCGGCGAGATGGCGCTCATCGACCATTCGCCGCGGAGCGCCACGATCGTCGCCGAAGAGGATTCGGTGCTGGTGCCGATCAACGAGCGCCTGTTCGTCGTGCTGGTTCAGGACACGCCGTTCTTCGCCCTCGACGTCATGCGCGTCCTCGTCGAGCGCATCCGGCTGATGAACGCGCGAATCTGAGCGGTCACTTCGTCCCGAGCGTGACCCCGACCAGCACCCCGGCTATGGCGATGTAGCTGAGGTGGTGAAGCAGCTGGTCGAACCCCATCGCCCACCAGAACTGCGCGTCGGCGTAGGTGTAGCCGTTCACCTTGACCCACTTATCCTTCGCCCAGTCGACGTGATAGTGGAAGACGAACTCGGCCACGAGGATGGCCGCCCCCAGCCACAGCGTGGGCGTCACCACCAGGAAGATCGGCAGCGTGCCGATCACGTGCAGCCCGGCGTGCAGGACTCCCCCCGGGTGGCCGTAGGTGCCCTTGTTCTGCAACTGATAGAGCGTCTGTAACGGATAGTCGCAGATCGCGTGCTTAACCTGGAGAATGACCAGGACAATGATCAGCGCCGTGAACGGATCAGTCAAATTCAGCACCCTGGCGCCCCCGTCTCCCGCCCCATCCCACTATGACGCGGCGGCGTTTCTTCGGGTGTGACGGCCGTCATTGCATGCGCTTCGGGGACATGCGCTACGCGGTGGGCTGATGCGGCACGATGCCATCCGGCGGCCGTCAATGGCCGCCGCTGGTCAATGATCATGAGCAGGATTTCACCCCTGGTTTCGTTCGTTCCCACCCCAGGGGCGTCGGAGTATCCTGCCGCGCGCGCATGTCAAGCGCGCGAAGCCCGGAAGGCTCGCGCGGATCGCCGCACCAACGGGCGCTGCTGCACAAAACAGCGGCTTTGCATGCATGCATGTTGATTGCACAATGGCAGGGATCCCCTTCGCCCAGGGATCAACTGGGGGACCTGCCATGGATTCCGTTGCCGAAGCCGCTGTTTCCGGCGGCGCGATCGACCGCTACCTGTCCGCACTGCACGAGCGGATAGCGGCGGTCGAGGACGGGGCGATCGCCACCTACATCCCCGAGCTCGCCAAGGTCGATCCCAGCCTGTTCGGCATCGCCATCGCCACGGTCGACGGTCGGGTCTATACCGCCGGCGACGCCTACGAGCCCTTCACCATCCAGTCGATCTCCAAGACCTTCGTCTACGGCTACACCCTTGCCGAATACGGCCGGGAGTTCGTGCTGTCGCGGATCGGGGTGGAGCCGACCGGCGAGGCCTTCAATTCGATCGTCCTCGACGAGGTGCACAACCGGCCCTTCAACCCCATGGTCAATGCCGGGGCGATGGCGGCGGCCGAGCTGATCAAGGGCGAGACGCCGGAGGCGCGCATCTCGACCATGCTGGGCGTCTTGTCGCGCTTCGCCGGGCGGGGTCTCCTCATCGACGATTCGGTGCATCGCTCGGAGCAGGCGACCGGCCATCGTAACCGGGCGATCGCCTACATGATGCTCAACTCCGGCATGATCCACTCGCCGCCGGAGACGATCCTCGACATCTACTTCCGCCAGTGCGCGGTGCGGGTGACGGCGGCCGACCTCGCGGTGATGGCGGCGACGCTCGCCAATGACGGCGTCAACCCGCTCACCGGCGCGGTGGCGCTCGATCGCGACTACATCCAGGATGTCCTCACGGTGATGAACTCCTGCGGCATGTACAACTACGCCGGCCAGTGGTCCTACGAGATCGGCATGCCGGCCAAGAGCGGCGTCTCCGGCGGGATCATCGCGGTGATCCCGGGGCAGATCGGCATCGGCGTGTTCTCGCCCCGTCTCGACGCCCACGGCCACAGCGTGCGTGGCGTGCAGGTCTGCAAGGAAATCTCGGAGACCTTCGGCCTCCACATCTTCCGCAACCATACCAACAGCGGCGCGGTCGTGCGGCGCGAGCTCGCCGGCAACGTGGTGCACTCGAAGCGGATGCGGCCGCCGGAGGAGCGCAAGCGCCTCGACGCGGAGGGCGCGCGCATCCGCCTGATCGAGGTCCAGGGCGGGCTGTTCTTCGGCTCGACAGAGCGGCTGGTGCGGCGCATCGACCAGATCGCCGCCGAAGCCGACTACATCGTCCTCGATCTCAGGCGCGTCCACGATGCCGACACCGCCGCGGGGCGGCTGCTGGTCGAGCTCGACGCCAGCCTCACCGAGCGCGGCAAGCGGCTGGTCTGCGCCCATCTCCAGGGCGACGGCCGCCTCGCCGCTCCCCATGCGCTGCTCGCCGCGCAGGGCGAGGGCAGGGAGCGCCTGTTCGAGCACCGCGACCAGGCGCTCGAATGGTGTGAGCAGAACCTGCTCGCCAAGTTCGTCACGCTGCGCGATCTCACCAAGTTCTCCCTCGCCCAGCTCGAGATCTTCCAGGGTCTGAGCCGCGATGAGCTGCGGATCCTCGAAGGGATGGTGCGGCCGCTGCAGTTCGAGGCCGGCGAGGCGATCGTGCGCGAGGGCGACGAGGCGCGCCTGTTTTTCGTTGTCGCCCGCGGCGCGGTGACCGTCCAGCTCCGCATCCGCCACGCCGGCGGCGAGCGGATGATCCGCGTGGCATCGCTCGGTCCCGGGCTATGCTTCGGCGAGATGGCGCTGCTCGATGGCGGCCGCCGCTCGGCCGACATCGTCGCCGACGAGCGGACCGTTTGCTACGGCTTCTCGGTCGACCAACTCCGCGAGGTCGGCAAGAGCCAGCCCAACCTGATGATCACCATCATGGGCAACATGATGCGCGACTTCTCCGAGCGGCTGCGCCGGGCGAACGACGAGATCCGGGCCCTGGAGCAGTAGCGGCGCCGGTGGTCCGGCGGGCGCTACTTCCCGCCGAAGAAGCGGCGGATGCGGCTGGCGAAGTCGCGCTGGCTGGCGGCGTCGGCCGCGACCTGCCGGAGCACTGCCTCCCGCCCGGCGAGCACGGCGCCGAAGCGGTCGATCAGCTCGGGAGCACGGGCGAACATCTCCTCGAGCGCCGGCTTGGCGATCTCGAGGGCGGCCACGTCGGTCTTCGCCATCACGGTCGCCCGCCGGCGCATCCCGGTGAGCAGCGACATCTCGCCGACGATCTCGCCCGGCTTGACCGAGGCGACGCCATGCTCGTCGCCGCGGGCGTCGTGTAGCGTCACGGCGGCCTCGCCGGCGACGATCGCGAACATCGAGTCGCCGAAGTCGCCTTCCGAGATGAGGAAGGAGCCGGCCGGGAAGAAGGCCGGCTCGCACTGGGCGGCGAGATGGTCGAGCTGGCGGGGGTTGAGGGTCTCCGCGAACAGCGGGATCGCGGCGAGCACGGCGTGGGTGTCGATGTCTTCCAAGTCCCGTCTTCCCTTGAATGCGGTTGATGCCCGGGGCGGTGTCAGCTTTCGCGCCGTGGCGACTGCCACGGCCAGCGGCCGTCGATCTCGACCTGGAGCGACAGGCTGAGGAAGGTGCGCACGACGACGATGCCGCCGAGCACGACCAGGCTGTCGAGCGTCGGGTCGAGGGTGATGGTGCGGATGATGTCGGCCGCGATCAGGAACTCGAGGCCGAGCAGGATGCCGCGGCCGAGCGTGGCGCGGAACGCCTGGAAGCCGGTCGCCCACCGGGCCGGATCGCCCAGTCCGCCGCGGATGTAGATGAGGGTCGCGACCAGCGCCGCGATGACGATCACCGCCACGCCGGCAAGCTCGATCGCCGTGATGACGACCGTCAGGATGGCGGGGTCGACGGCCGGATGGGACGAGCTCATTCCGGGACGAGCCTCAGCGCGGCGACAGGTCGGCGACGATGCGGTTGACCACCGTTGCCATCTGGGTCGCCGTCGCAAAGTCGAACTTGTTGATCGCGACGAATGCGCCGACCCCGGTCGCCGGGGCGAAGGCGGCATAGCTGAACACGCCCTGGAGACCGCCAGCCTTCTGGAGCATCAGCGGGCTGCTGTCGGTCGCCGCCATCACCACCCAGCCGAGGCCCATCGCATCCATCTCCCCCGACTCGTCGAAGCCGAGGACAGGGCTGATCTGATCGCGGAACACATACGCAGCGTGGTCGACGACGCGGGTGTCGGCATCCTTGTCGGAGAAGCGGTCCATGTGCCAGGCGAGCCACTTGAGGATGTCGTTCGGCGTCGAGTAGAGCGAGCTCGCCCCGGCCATCACCGGCGTGGTGGGGATGGTGGGCATCGGCGAGCCGTCGAGGAAGTGGCCCTGCATCAGCCGGTCCTCGTCGCCGGGGCGGAGCGTGAACACGGTATCCTTGAGGCCGGCGGGGGCGATCGCCCGCTCCTCCTGGAGCGTGGTGAACGGCTTGCCGGCGGCATTGCCGAGGGCGATACCGAGAAGGTCGAAGGCGAAGTTGGAATAGAGCCCGCCGGTGCCGGGGGTGAAGACCAGAGGATCGGTCGCGAGGTCCTTCCTGTAGGTCTCTTCCGTGAGGGTCTTGAAGGGGTCGGAGGCCGTCCCCTGCTCGCGATCGGCCTCGCGCGGCAGGCCGGAGGTGTGGGTGGCGAGCTCGATGAGCCGGATCGCATGGCCGTCACGGCCCGGCACCGGGCCCCAGCCGAGATGCTGCTCGAGCGGGTCGGCAAGGCCGACCGTGCCGTCGGCGACCAGGCTCGCGAAGGTCGTGCCGGTGAACACCTTGGTGATCGAGCCGATCCGCATCATGGTGTCGCCGTCGGGCTCCTTGCCCGATCCATCGGCAATCTCGCCGAAGCCGATGACCGCGGTCTCACCGTCCTTCACCACGCCGAGGACCAGCGCGGGAACGCCCGAGCTGAAATAGAGGGCGACGCCCTGCAGCTCGATCGCCTCGTGCAGCAGGCGCTGCTCGGCGGCTGCGGGCGTGGCGGCGAGCGCCGCCAGCGCGGTCGCCGCAGCGGCGTGGATGGCGTAGCGCATCGGATCGTGTCCCCCCGGTTTTCGCGTCACGTCAGGGCAAGACTAGCACGATCGGTGGCGAGGGACAGGGCAGCAGCCCGACGACGTCGGCGAGGCGGGCGGAAGGCGCCGCACCCCCGGACGCGGGCGCCGTCAGTGGGCGTAGTCGATGTTGGCGGCGCCGAGAATCGGCCCGGGCAAGCCGTTCTCGCCCTCGGTCTGCAGGATCACCGCGCAGCGCGAGACCTCAGCCTGGTCCATCTCGCTCTTGGGCAGCTCGACCGTGACTTCCTGGCCCTTCCACATGGCGATCGGACGGAGCTTCCGCACGACGTTGTAGTAGGTCACCGACTTGCCGGTGTTCTCGCCGCGCTCGATCGGTACGCTCACCGGGTCGTCATACATGGCGAGCCAGATCGTGCCCTTGTGCTTGCCCGGCAGCTCCGAGGCGCCGACGGTGACGGTGGTCGAATCGGTGCCCGCCTCCATCGTGATCGGCACCGGCAGCGGCGGGCTGGTGCCGAGGGCTGCCTCGATCTGCTCGCGGTTGCTGCCGACGACGTGGGTGGCGCCGTTCACCACCACCTGGGGCGTATAGACCTGCCGGTCGCCGCGCGCCTCGGCATAGCCCTTTTGGCGGAGGGTGTTGTCATGGCTGGCGAGGGTGTCCTTCCAGCCCAGATAGTCCCAGTAGTCGACGGGGAAGGAGAGGGCGAGGATGTCGTCCCGCCCGGCATATTCGCCGAAGATCGCATCGGCCGGCGGGCAGGAGCTGCAGCCCTGGCTGGTGAACAGCTCGAGCACCGCCCTGGCGCCGCCGGCCATCGCCGGCAGGACCGCCGCGAGGCTTGCGGCGACCACAATGGCGGCGAATGAGCCGGCTCGATGTTTCACGATTGCAAAGGTCCGATGCGGAAGACGGGGGCAGCCTGACGGCCGCCCGATGGATGCGAAGCTACGAACCGCCCCCGTCAAATGCGAGTCACGTTAGGGTGAGAAACCCGAGACCTCGCTAGGCGGCCAGCTGGCGCAGCACATAGTGCAGGATGCCGCCATTGTTGAAGTACTCGAGCTCGTCCAGCGTATCGATCCGGCAGAGCAGCGGCACGACCTTGGCCTCGCCGGAGGCGAAGCGGATCTCGGCCTCGAGGATCTGGCGTGGCTGCAGGCCGCTGGCGATGCCCTGGATCGACACGGTTTCGCTGCCGTCGAGACCGAGGGACTTCCACGACATGCCCTCGGTGAACACCAGCGGCAGGACGCCCATGCCGATCAGGTTCGAGCGGTGGATGCGCTCGAAGCTCTCGGCGATCACGGCGCGGACGCCGAGCAGGCGCGTGCCCTTGGCCGCCCAGTCGCGCGACGAGCCGGTGCCGTATTCCTTGCCAGCGAAGACCACCAGCGGCACGCCCTCGGCCTTGTACTTCATCGCCGCGTCGTAGATCGGCATCACCTCGCCGTCCGGCTGGTGGACGGTGACGCCACCCTCGACGCCCGGCACCATCTGGTTCTTGATGCGGATATTGGCGAAGGTGCCGCGCATCATGACTTCGTGGTTGCCGCGCCGGGTGCCGTACTGGTTGAAGTCGGCCGGCTTGACGCCGTTGGCGATGAGGTACTCGCCCGCCGGGCTGTTGGCCCGGATCGAGCCCGCCGGCGAGATGTGGTCGGTGGTGATCGAATCGAGGAACAGGCCCATCACCCGGGCGCCGACGATGTCGGTGACCGGCTCCGGCGCGGCCTTCATGCCCTCGAAATAGGGCGGGTTCTGCACGTAGGTCGAGCCATCGGTCCAGCCGTAGGTCAGGCCGCCCTCGACCGGGATCTGCTGCCAGTGCACGTCGCCGGCGAACACGTCGGCATACTTGCTGCGGAACAGGTCGCTGGTGATGTGCTGGCGGACGAACTCGGCGGTCTCCTTGGTCGACGGCCAGATGTCCTTGAGGAACACGTCCTTGCCGTCGCGGTCGACGCCGAGCGGCTCGGTGACGAGGTCGGTCCGCATCGAGCCGGCGAGCGCATAGGCGACCACCAGCGGCGGCGAGGCGAGATAGTTGGCCCGCACGTCGGGATTGATGCGGCCCTCGAAGTTGCGGTTGCCCGAGAGCACCGAGGTGGCGACGAGGTCACCCTCGTCGATCGCCGCCGAGACCGGCGCCGGCAGCGGGCCGGAATTGCCGATGCAGGTGGTGCAGCCGAAGCCGACGAGGTTGAAGCCGAGCGTGTCGAGGTCGCCCTGGAGGCCGGAGCGGGCGAGATACTCGCCGACCACCTGGCTGCCGGGGGCGAGCGAGGTCTTGACCCACGGCTTCGACTTGAGGCCGCGCTCGACCGCGTTCCGGGCGAGCAGGCCCGCGGCCATCATCACATAGGGGTTGGAGGTGTTGGTGCAGGAGGTGATCGCCGCGATCACCACGTCGCCATGGCCGATGTCGAAGGCCTCGCCCTTGACGTCGACGCGGGCGCTGGCCTGGTCGGCCTTCTTGAACTCGGTATCGAGGGCGCCGAGGAACTTCTGCTTGGCCTCCGACAGGAGCACCCGGGCCTGCGGGCGCTTGGGCCCGGCGATCGAGGGCGCGACGGTCGCCATGTCGAGGGTGAGCGTGTCGGTGAACTCGGGATCGGCGGTCGCCGAGTCGCGCCACATGCCCTGCGCCTTGGCATAGGCCTCGACGAGGGCGACCCGCTCGGGATCGCGGCCGGTCTCGCGGAGATAGCGCAGCGTCTCGGCGTCGACCGGGAAGATGCCGCAGGTCGCACCGTATTCCGGCGCCATGTTGCCGATGGTGGCGCGGTCCTCGAGCGCCATGTGGTCGAGCCCGTCGCCGAAGAACTCGACGAACTTGCCGACCACGCCCTTCTTGCGCAGCATCTCGGTGACGGTGAGCACCAGGTCGGTGGCGGTGACGCCCTCGCGGAGCTTGCCGGTGAGGCGGAAGCCGATCACCTCGGGAATCAGCATCGAGATCGGCTGGCCGAGCATCGCCGCCTCCGCCTCGATGCCGCCGACGCCCCAGCCGAGCACGGCGAGGCCGTTCACCATGGTGGTGTGGCTGTCGGTGCCGACCAGCGTGTCGGGATAGGCGACCGGGCGCGGCCCGTCCTCGTTCACCCATACGGTCTGCGAGAGGTATTCGAGGTTCACCTGGTGGCAGATGCCGGTGCCGGGCGGCACGACGCGGAAGTTGCGGAAGGCCGACTGGCCCCAGCGCAGGAACCGGTAGCGCTCGCCGTTCCGCTCGTATTCGAGCTCGACATTATGGGCGAAGGCCCGCGGGCTGCCGAAATCGTCGACGATCACCGAGTGGTCGATGACGAGGTCGACCGGGACCAGCGGGTTGATCCGCTCGGGATTGCCGCCGAGGGACTTCATGGCGTCGCGCATGGCGGCGAGGTCGACGACCGCCGGCACGCCGGTGAAGTCCTGCATCAGCACGCGGGCCGGGCGGAAGGCGATCTCGCGCTCGCTCCGGTGCTGCTTCAGCCAGTCGACCATGCCGCGGATGTCGTCGGCGGTGACAGAGCGGCCGTCCTCGCAGCGCAAGAGGTTCTCAAGCAGCACCTTGAGCGAGTAGGGCAGGCGGGTGATCCCGTCGAGGCCGTTCTTTTCGGCCTCGGCAAGGCTGTAGTAGTCGTACGTCTTCGATCCGACGTTGATGGTCTTGAGGCTCTTGAAGCTGTCGCTGGTCACGGGAGGGGGGTCCTCGATGAAATGGCGTGCGCTGCCCTGGGAGGCGGCGCGGACCCGACGGCACCGAGGGTGCCGGAGACCGCGACGGCGCGGGCTGCGGGCCTTATAGTGAATTTCATGGATCGGTTCCAGACAAAGGGGCACGTATGGCCGTGCCGGGGCGAAATTGACGTGCATTTCCTGCAAGGCGTGACCGAAGGTTGGTCACGGTGATCAAATCGGCGGCAGTCCGCCTCGCGTGGACCTGAGACTCCGATGCGCCTGAGTGGAGAGGGCCTGTCGGCCGAGCGCGGGGGCCGCGCGGTCTTCGCCGGCCTCGGCTTCAGCGTCGGCGGTGGCGAGCTGCTCGCCGTGACCGGGCCGAACGGGGCGGGCAAATCGACGCTGCTGCGGGTCGTCGCCGGCCTCCTCGCGCCGCTGGCCGGTGCGGTGCGGGGCGGTCCCCGGCCCCCCG
>JAEVZM010000195.1 GCA_023392225.1 Pseudomonadota bacterium | reverse complement strand
GCCCGATGGTCACTCGCTCAAGGCTTCGGTCTGCGAGCGGAGCTTCTGCGCGTAGACGTTGATGACCAGCGCCGCGAGGAGGATCAGGCCGCGGATCAGCACCTTCAGGAACGGGTCGATCTGGATGTGGTCGAGGCCGTTGTTGAGAACGCCGAGGACTAGGAGGCCGACGATCGTGTTGGGGATGCCGCCGCGGCCGCCGAAGAGGCTGGTGCCGCCGACGACCACCGCCGCGATGGCGTCGAGGAGGTACGGCGTGAACTCGTTCTGCTGCGCGCTGCCGAAATAGGCGACGCCGACCATGCCGGCGACGCCGGAGCACACGGCGCCGATGACCAGCACCGCGCCGATGATGAACTTGACGTTGACGCCCGAGTACTCGGCCGCCTCGCGGTTGCCACCGACCATGTACACGTAGCGGCCGAAGCGGGTGTAGGTGAGCACGAGGTGCGCGACGAGCAGGAAGAGCCCGGCGACGATGACGATCCAAGGCACGCCGTAGACCGAGCCGGCGCCGAGCGTCTGGACCAGCGGGGGCACGGCATAGGCGATCTGGCCGCGCACGAAGAGCGCCGACATGCCGTCGGCGATCTGCATGATGGCGAGCGTCATTATGAAGGACGGGATGCCGATCATGGTCACGCCGAAGGCCGTCACCAGGCCGATCGTGACGCAGACCGCGAGCGCGATCAGGATCGCGAAAGCGCCCGGAAGCGGTAGATTGGCGATGTTGACGTAGCTTTCCTGGAGCGTGAAGAACGCGACCACGATGCCGGTGACGTTGGCGACGGCGGCAACGGAGAGGTCGATCTCGGCGCAGAGGATCACGAAGGTCAGGCCCACCGCGATGATCGCGGTGATCGAGATCTGGTTCAGAATGTTCCAGAAATTGGCCGACGTGAGGAAGGAATCGCTCGAGAAGCTGAAGAAGAGCACCAGCGCGATCAGCGTCACGAACGGCGCGATGTTGCGCATCTGCCCGCGGATCCAGTTGACGGCTCCGCCGTGACGGATCACCGCCGTTCCAGTATCGGACATCGAAATCCCCCTCAGGCCGCTTCCAGCAGCCGATCCTTGCTCACGGTATCGCCGGCGAACTCGCGCACGATCTCGCCCTTCTTCATCACCAGGATGCGGTCGGCGAGCGACAGCACCGTCTCCGGCTCCGTCGAGACCACGACGACGCCGATCCCCTTGTCGCGCAGCCCGCGCACGATGCGGACCACATCCTCCTTGGCGCCGACGTCCATGCCCCGGGTCGGCTCGGAGAGGATGAGGACCTTGGGCTCGTGGGTCAGCCACTTGGCGAGGGCGACCTTCTGCTGATTGCCGCCCGAGAGGTTGCCGAGCAGCTGGTTCGGCCCGGGCGTGCGGATCCGCAGGTTCTGGATGTGGGTATCCGCGATCTTGCGCTCGGCGGACGGTTTGAGCAGCCACTTCGAGATGCGATCGAGAATGCTGATCGACATGTTCTTGTAGAGCGGCTCGTGGTGGAACAGCATCGCCCGCCGGCTCTCGGGGACGAAGGCTATGCCCTTGCCGCGCGCCACCGAGGTCCGCGTCAGCCGCACCGGCTCGCCGTCGAGGGTGATGGTGCCGTCCGCGCGGATCTTGCCGAACAGGGCACGGGCGAGCTCGAGCTGGCCGCAGCCCATGAAGCCGTAGATGCCCAGCACTTCGCCGGCCCGCACCTTGAGCGAGACGTTGTTGAAGGCCCGGTCGACCGAGAGGTGCTCGGCCTCCATCACCACCGGTGCGTCGAAGCGGGTGTCGAGCCTGATCTCGCCGGTATAGCTCTCCTCGAGCTCCCGGTGGCCGGTGCCGATCATGTTCTCGATGACGCGGCGCTTGTCGATCTCCGCGACCGGGGAGGTCAGCACCTTCTGGCCGTTGCGGAAGATCGTGACCTTGTCGGAGATGCTGAGGATGTCGTCGAGGAAATGCGAGATGAAGACGAAGGTCTTGCCCTCGGTCTTGAGCTTTCGCAGCATCGCGAAAAGGCGCTCGACCTCCGGCGGAGAGAGCGCCGAGGTCGGCTCGTCGAGGATGATGATGCGGGCGCCCGACGACAGCACGCGGGCGATCTCGATGAGCTGCTGGAGGCCGATCGGCAGGTCGCCGATGGTCATCCGCGGGTCGACGTCGATGCCGAGGCGGGACAGGTGCTCGCGCGATTCGCGCACCATTCGGCCCCAGTCGACCGTGCCGAGCGCAGTGAGCGGCTGCATGCCGAGGAACACGTTTTCCGCGACCGTGAGGTCCGGAACGATGCTCAGCTCCTGGTGAACCATGCCGACGCCGGCATCGAGCGCGTCGCGGGCGGACCGGAAGTGCACTTCCTTGCCGTCCAGCTTCATGACGCCTTCGTAGCCGTGATGCACGCCGGCGATGATCTTCATCGTCGTCGACTTGCCCGCGCCGTTCTCCCCGACGAGACCGTGGATCTCGCCGGGGTAGAGCGAAAAGTCGACATCCCGAAGCGCCTGGACACCGCCAAACGACTTCGAGATGCCGATCATTTCGAGCAGCGGCTTGTCGCTGCTGTCTGTCATCGTATGCGACTTCTGTCCTGGACGCCGACTAGATGAGGTAGTGCTTCTGCATCCAGAGCATGCCTTCGCCGTTCGCCTTGGTGACGACCGGACCGTCGGTCACGATGTTCTTCGGGATGCCCTCACCGGTCTTCTCGCCGCCATTGACCGCGGCCACGCCGGCGACGATCGCGCCGCCATGGATACGGCAGGACGGGTTGCGGACGGTACCGAGCATGCGGCCTTCGAGGACGGCCTCGATCGCCGGCGGCATGGCGTCGACACCACCGATCAGGGTCTCGGTGCGGTTGCGGCGCTTCATCACCTCGGCGGCGGCGAGCGCCATGTCGTCATTGTGGAAGAAGGCGCCGTTGATCACCGGATACTTGGTGAGGAGCGTGTCCCAGATGCGGGCCACCTTGGAGACGTCCCAGTCCGCCGGCTGCGTGTCGAGGACCTCGATGTCCGGGTACTGCTTCACGACCGACTCGAAGCCGCGGGCACGGCCCTGGGCGCCGGTGTGGCCGAGCGCGCCCTGGGTCATGACCATGGTGCCCTTGCCGCCCATGGCGGTGACCAGGGCCTGGGTCATGGAGGCGCCCATGAACTCGTTGTCCGGGGCGAGGAAGGTGTGGACGTTGATCGACTCGAGCGGCGCGATCAGCGTGTCCATGTCGATGACCGGGATGCCGGCATCGATCATTTTCTGGACCGGCGCCGTCAGCGTGCCGATGCCAAACGCCTGGATGGCGACGAAGTCCCAGTCCTGCGAGGCCATGTTGTCGACGGCGGCGCGCTGCTTGGTGGCGTCGAGCTGGCCGTCAAACCAGGTGACGTCGACGTTGAACAGCTTGCCCCAATGCTCAGCGGCGGCCTTGCCCTGCGCGCACCAGCTGGCCTGAAGGCCGGCGTTGGAGAAGGCGGCCTTCAATGGCTTCTCGGAACGGCCCGTCGCCATCTCGGCGGCCAGCGCCGGTGAAATCCCGATACCGCCGAGCGCGGCCATCGCCATCGCGGACCCACCGGCCATCTTGAAGAAGTCGCGCCGCGACCGCGGCGACATTTCGAAATCGCTCATCGCTCAGTTTCCTCCCTTGAGCTGCCCCCGGTTCGGAGCGTCTTGTTGCCCCGGCACCGGGGAGCGCAAAATTGTCGTATGAAAGTGAAACTGGCAAGCTCAAACTCGCACCACTGCCCTTCAGTCGCAGCATCGCTGGCGGACAGGGGACAGATTCCGCCTAGCATCCAACCCGGGCAGCGGGGAGCGGCCGGCCGCTAGATGTCGATGGTGACGACCTGATTCTGGCGCACGGCGAGGCCGACCGCACCCCGCTTCAGGCGAAGCGCGGCTTCGCCGAAGAGCTCCCGCCGCCAGCCGTGGAGCGCGGCGACGTCGGCCTGATCGTCGGCGGCGATGGCCTCGAGATCGTCGACTGTCGCGATCACCTTGGCTGCCACGCCATGATCCTCGCTGATCATCTTGAGCAGCACCTTGAGGAGATCGACCGCGGCGCTGTTGCCGTTGGCCGGCGGCCGATGCTTCGGCAGCTTCGGCATCTGATCCTTGGACAGGGACACGGCCTGCTTCACGGTGGCGAGTATGTCCTCGGCGGCGCGCGACCGCTCGAAGCCCTTGGGAACCGTGCGCAGCTGGGCGAGGGCGGGCTGTGTCGTCGGCTGCTGCTGGGCGATCTCGTAGATCGCATCGTCCTTAAGCACCCGCCCGCGCGGCACGTCGCGGTTCTGGGCCTCGCGCTCCCGCCAGGCAGCGAGGGCCTGCAGGATCGCCAGCTCCACCGGCTTCCTGACGCGGAGCTTGAGCCGCTTCCAGGCCTCCTCCGGCTCCAGGCGGTAGGTGTCGATCGAGGTCAGCACCTCCATCTCCTCGCGCACCCATTCCGAGCGTTGCTGCTCGGCGAGGCGGCCGGAAAGGACGTGATAGACGTCGCGAAGATGGGTGACGTCGGCCAGCGCATACTCCATCTGGCGGGCGCTGAGCGGACGGTGGCTCCAGTCCGTGAAGCGCGACGACTTGTCGATCTTGGCGCCGCTGGTGCGCTGGACCAGCTGGTCGTAGCTAATCGAATCGCCGAAACCGCAGACCATCGCCGCGACCTGGGTGTCGAAGACCGGGTGCGGGATCAGGCCGCCGAGATGATAGACGATCTCGATGTCCTGGCGGGCCGCGTGGAAGACCTTGACCACCTTCTCGTCGCGCATGAGCTCGAAAAACGGCGCGAGGTCGAGATTCGGCGCAAGGGCATCGATGACGAATGCTTCATCCGGGCTCGCCAGCTGGATGACGCACAGCTTCGGCCAGTAGGTCGTCTCCCGCATGAACTCGGTATCGACGGTGACGTACGCGAATTGCGCGAAGCGCTGGCAGATGGCGGTGAGCTCGTCGGTACCGGTGACTATCGACATACTTTTTCCATGCCCACCGTCCCGGTCACATCTTGCCGGACGACGGTGGAGACCTTTGTTGGTCGCGGCTTAGCAAAGGCGGTGGGGCCACGTAAAGGGTGCATACGCAGCAGGACACGCGGGCATCTCCCTCGTTGGCAAGGGAAATCGTGTAGAATTGAGGGAGAATCGGGTCTCAATAGTGGGGCGACCGGTGCGCTGTGTTTCCGGGAGAGGGCCGGCGGTGGCGATGGTATGGCCGCCGCACCCGCCGATCCAGCAGGGCATCGCGGCGCTGTTGCGCCAGGGTGCGGTGCTCGGGCGCAGGCGTGCCGAACTGTTTGACCCAAGCCGTCTGGTCGGTACACTAAACATGGTGAATCGGTGGTGGGTGGGTGCGACCCGGGTGGCACGGAAGTGGCACCGGTGATCGGCGAGGGACCCGTGATAAAGAATAGACTTGGGGTCAGGTCCGCGGCGGCTTGCGTTGTGGCGCTCGCCTTGTTTTCGACGCCGGCCGCGGCCGAGACGCTTTCGGCAGCGCTTGCCGCTGCCTATACGGACAATCCGGATCTCAACTCGGCCCGGGCCCAGCTCCGGGCGATCGACGAGGGCGTTCCGATCGCATTGTCGGGCTACCGCCCGACGGTGTCGGCGACGATCGACGTGGGCACCCAGACGACGCGCGAGCAGCAGCCTGGACTGTCCCTGACGGACTGGACCAAGGGCGTCATGCCGCGCAGCTACACGCTCTCCGTCGAGCAGCCGATCTTCCTCGGCTTCCGGACGGCGAATGGCGTCAAGCTCGCCCAGACCTCCGTCAAGGCCGGGCGCGAGCAGCTGAGGGTGGTCGAGGCAGGCATCCTGCTCGACGCCGTCACCGCCTTCATGGATGTGGTCCGGGCCCAGGTGGTGGTCAATCTCACCGCCCAGAACATCGAGTTCCTGCGCGAGCAGCTCCGCGCCGCCGAGGATCGCCTGAACGTCGGCGAGGGGACCCGCACCGACGTCGCGCAGACCAATGCCCAGTTGCAGGGCGGCCTGTCGGACTATGCTCAGGCTGTGGCGGACCTCAACAGCGCCATCGCCACCTACATCCAGATCATCGGCCACCGGCCGGAGAAGCTCGGCGGCTACAACGGTGTCGAGCGTTTGCTGCCGCCTTCCATGGATGCAGGCCTCGACACGGCCCTCAAGAGCCATCCCTCGATCGTTGCGGCGCTCTACAATATCGACGTCGCCTCCTACAACGTGCGCATCGCCGAGGGCGCGACGCTGCCGACATTGGGCGTGTCGGGGACCTTGTCGCGGCGCCAGGACCAGGGCCTGCACGACACCACCAGCGACCTTGCCTCCATCACCGGCCGGCTGACCGTGCCGATCTACCAGGGCGGCGAGGCGGCGGCGAGCGTGCGCCAGTACAAGGAGACGCTGGGCCAGAGGCGGATCGATCTCGATTCGGCCCGCGCCTCGGTGCGGCAGGCCTTCGTCGCGGCTTGGGGCCAGCTCGACGCGGCCCGGGCGCAGGTCTCTGCCGCAGAGGCGCAGGTGTCGGCCCAGCAACTGGTGCTGAGCGGCGTGATCGAGGAGCGGCGGGTCGGACAGCGCACCACGCTGGACGTGCTCAATGCCCAGCAGGACCTGCTCGACGCCCGCGTGCTGCTGGTCAATGCTCAGTACACCAAGGTGGTCGGCGCCTATCGGGTTCTCTCGGCCTTCGGCAAGCTCGACGCCCAGACACTCGGTCTCGGGGTCCGGGTCTATGACCCCTCCGAGCACTACTACGCGGTTCGCGACAAGTGGGGTGGCCTCCGCACTCCCGACGGGCGCTGAGCCCGCAAGGCAACAGGTTGCCGCCTGGCGTCCTACCCCGGCTCAGCCGGGGCAGCGGGCGAGGGTCCAGGCGACCGGATCGTCGACCCAGGCACGGGTGACGAGGTCGTTGTGGTCGAGATCGGGATCGGCGGCGAGGAAGGTCACCGATCCCGGCATCAGCCGTCGCGGCGCCTTCGCCCCATAGGGCACCCCCCGATCGTCGAGCAGGCCGCGCAGCACGGCGTTGCTCGGAGCTGCCGACTTCGTATAGGCGCTGAACAGGAAGGCGCGGTCGCGGTTGCGCGCGATCCAGTCGGCGACGCGGTCCTCCTCGGCGTAGAGCGCGTCGAGCAGGACCAGCCCGGCGATACGGTCATCGGCACCACCGACACCGACTGCGTAGGCCGCCGGGTTGTAGCCGCCGCTATAGGCGACGAGCGCCACCGGCGCCGTTGCGAAGCGGTCGCGAAGGGACGGCGCGCCGTAGGCGGCGGCCAGCTTCCCCGCGGCTTCCTCGAGATATTGCGCGAAGAAGCCGGGCGTCCAGAAATTGCCGGAGCTAGAATCCGGTGCGTCGACGGCGAATTGCGGGGCGAGCAGGACGGCGTTGAGGCCGGACGCGGCGACCTGCTGCGGCACCCGCTGCCGGGCGACGACGTCCCGCTCGAGCGTCGCGCCATTACCGTGGAAGAAGACGACGATGGTCGCCGGCTTGTCGTCGTCGAAGCCCGGCGGGAAGAACACCAGCGAGCGACGGTCGCTGTAGGTGGCGTCCTGCCAGTAGGTCGCGCCGTCGCGGGCGACGTGGCCCTTCCGCCTGCCTTCGCCGGCGTCGAGGAAGGGCACGTCCTTCCGCGGCACCATGCCGTCATAGGGGAAGGGCGAATGGGCGAAGGGGACCAGCTTCATGCGGGACTCCGCCAGCGGTCGCGCACCGGCTTGCCCGGCGAACAGGGATATCGCGGCTGCGAGCAGCAGGCCGCGCCGGGTCATGCGACGGCCGCCACGACCGGCGGCGCGCGGCGGGGCATCAGCACCGCCATCAGCGCCGGGATCGCGATGAGGTAGGCGGCGGCGCTGACGTCGAGAACCGCGGCGAGGCCGAACGCGGTGGCGACGATCGGTACCAGCGCCGCGCCGACCACCGAGAAGCAGCCGTTGATGCCCCAGGCCCAGATGAACATGCCTTCCTTGCCAAGCCGTGCCAGCCACGTCATGCCGACCGCCATCGGGAACCCCATGAGGAAGGCAGGCGGCGCGATGAGCAGGAAGGAGATCACCAGGCGCCAGCCGTAATCAAGCGCTCCGATGCCGTCGAGCACCGGGTCGAGGAGGTGCCCGTAGGCGAAGAGCAGCACTGCGATGGCGAGGAAGACGAGCGGCATCACCCTCCGCGCCCGGTCGATGATGCGGGTCGAGAACAGGCTGCCGAGCCCGGAGAAGACCAGCATGCCGGCGATCAGCACGCTCGCCGAGACCGTCGGGTTGGCGAGCGCCAGCGTGAAGCGGCCGATCAGCCCGACCTCGACCATGATGTAGCCGAGGCCGAGGCAGGCGAAGTAGAGGATCGTGCCAGGCTTGCCGGGGTTGCGGGCGAATGCGGTCCGCCAGGCGAAGACCATCGGCAGCGCCACCAGCGTCACCGCGAGGCCGCAGGCGATGGCGAAGGTCGCCCAGAGGAGAAGATAGCCCCACTCGTCCTGGAACAGCTCGAGCCGGTCGAGCGTCTTGTCGAGGTCGCCCGGCTTCACGTAGGCGGCGAAATAGGGCCGGTCGTTGGTCAGCGGGCGCGTGTCGAAGACGTAGGACCCGGCCACGTCGTCCGGGATCTCGCCCATCAGGTCCTGCCAGAACAGGCGGGCGAGGCGGGTCGAGGGCAGGGCCTGCTCCTCGCTCTCGCCGAGGCCCGGGCCGTCGGTGGTCGGGTCGAAGTCGGGCTCTTCCGTCTCCGCCGTGGGCGCCTCACCGGAGCCGAAGATCGACCCGCGATACTCGTCGAGCACGGGCGTCAGCTCCGCAGTCTCGAAGGTGAGGCCCGGGGCATAGACCGCGTCGAACGACATCTCCTCGGTATAGGCGAGCAGCCGCTCGACCTCTTCCGGGCTGAAGCCGCCACGCTTGTAGAGGACCGTGGTGGTCGAGAGGTAGCTCGAGGCGGCGAACAGCGCGTCCTTCGCCGTGGCGGGGTCGAAGGCGTCCGCCGCCTCGGCCATGGTCGCGTAGAGCTTGTGGACCGATTTCGGCGGCTCCTCCTTGTTACACAGCGTCACGGCAAGCACCCCGCCGGGGGCGAGGGCGTGCATGTAGCTGAGGATCGCCTCGCGCGTGTAGGGGTACTTCTCGACGATGGCGAAGCCGCCGGGATTGGACAGGCCGACCGAATCGGCAAGGCTCAGGTCGATGACGTCGAAGCGCTGGTCGGTGTGGGCGAGGAACAGGCGTCCGTCATAGGGGATCACCGTGACCCGCGGGTCGTGCAGCACGTCGCCGGTAAAGGCGCGGAGCACCGGCTCGTCGAAGGCGGCGAGGATCGCGGGGTTGCCTTGCGCGACCGTGACATGCGGGGCGCCGGCGGCGAGCGCCGCGTTGGTCGAGATGCCGCCACCGAACTGGACGACGAAGGTCTCGGGCTCCGCCTTGACGACGTAGGGGTAGTACATCGGGAGGTAGAAGAAATAGTCGCGCTCGTCCTCGGCGAGGGGGCGCATGATGCCCTCCGGACCGTCGCCGTCCACGTAGAGGCCGACATAGGTGTTGGCCGGGAGGTCGGGCAGGTTGAACGCGGCGTTGTCCGAGAGCCCCGGGGCGAAGTGCATGTAGGACGAGGCGTAGACCTGAAGGTCGCCGAACGGCGATACGGTGCGGAGGATCCGCTGCGCGTCGGGAAAGTTCCGCGCATAGGCAATGCCCTTGTAGGGCGAGACGGCGATCGACGGCGTGCCTGTGAGGGCGGGGACGACGAGATAGGCGGCGAGGGATGCCGCTGCCGCCGCGATCAGCGTCGCCGGCCCCATCCGACTGCCGGTGCCGACGAACCACAGCACGCCGCCGAGTGCCCAGAGGAGGAGCGGCACCGTGACGATCTCCTCCGGCGCCACGACATACATGGCGGCGAGCACCAGGAGCCCCGCGATGCCCGAGCCGGTAAGGTCGGCGAAGTAGACCCGCGGAAACGCCTCGCGCGCCTTGAGGAACACGGTGCCGAGGAAGAAGGCCGCGGCGAGGAACGGCGTGAGATAGAGGAGGAAATTGCCGAGCAGCCGCCACTTCTGCTCGGGGTCCGAGACCAGGAAGACCGGGTTGAACGGGATGGTCTGGGCGATCAGCGTCGAGGCGACCATCAGCGGCCCGCAGGCGAGCAGCGACACGCCGGCCGCCAGGCGCCAGCGGCGCGCGAACCAGTCATTGGCGATGCACATGATCACGCTGGCGAGCCCGAAGCCCAGCATGGCGAGGCTGACGACGACCGATCCGAAGTGGGACCAGCTGCCGACCGCGAAGACCCGCATCAAGCCGATCTGGAGGACGATGACGGCGCCCGCCACCAGCGC
>JAEVZM010000165.1 GCA_023392225.1 Pseudomonadota bacterium | reverse complement strand
CCCGCGGCGCCAACCACCCCCGGTGCCCCGCCGCGCGCGACGGGGCGGGCAAGCGCCATGCGCGCCGCGGCCAGCGGGACGATTGCCGCGCGGGATGGACCGCGGCGCGAGACGGCCTATGTTGTGGCCACTGCGCGCCAGGGAACCAAGGCGCCGAACCGGAAACGACGCGAAATGGACAAAGAGACAGAGGCGGACGCCACCCACCGCCCGGCGGGACACCCCAGGGTCGCGAGCGGCAAGATCGGCGTGCTGATCGCCAATCTCGGCTCGCCGTCGGGCACCGACTACTGGTCGGTGCGGCGCTACCTCAAGGAGTTCCTCTCCGACCGCCGCGTGATCGAGGCGCCGCGGGCGCTGTGGTGGCTGATCCTCAACGGCATCGTGCTCACCACCCGGCCGTCGAAGTCGGGCCATGCCTATTCGATCGTGTGGAACAAGGAGCGGAACGAGGCGCCGCTGATCACCATCACCCGCGCCCAGGCGGAGAAGCTCGCCGCGCGGCTCGACGATCCGCGAATCATCGTCGACTGGGGGATGCGCTACGGCGACCCGTCGATGCCGTCGCGGATGTGGGCCCTCAAGGAGCAGGGCTGCGAGCGCATCCTCGTCGCCGCGCTCTACCCGCAATATGCCGCCGCGACGACGGCGACGGCGAACGATTCGGCCTTCGCCGCGCTCTCCTCGATGCGCTGGCAGCCGGCGGTGCGCACGCTCCCGCCCTATCACGACGACCCGGTCTATATCGACGCGCTAGCGACGACGCTCGAGGCCGACCTCGCCCGCCTCGATTTCGAGCCGGAGGTGGTGGTCGCCTCGTTCCACGGCCTGCCGAAATCCTATCTCGACAAGGGCGACCCCTATCACTGCCAGTGCCACAAGACGACGCGGCTCCTGCGCGAGCGTCTCGGCTGGCCGGCGCAGAAGCTGATGATCACCTTCCAGTCGCGCTTCGGCAAGGCGGAATGGCTCCAGCCCTATACCGACGTAACCCTCGAAGAGCTCGCCAGGAAGGGTGTCCGCCGCGTCGCGGTGATCACCCCGGGCTTCTCGGCCGATTGCCTCGAGACGCTGGAAGAGATCGCGCTCCGCGGCAAGGAGACCTTCATCGAGGCCGGCGGCACGGACTTCGCAGCCCTCCCCTGCCTCAACGATCGGCCGGAAGGCATGGCGCTGATCGAGCACCTCGTCCGCCGCGAGCTGGAGGGCTGGGTGTAGGGGTCCGATTTCGGGCTCCGACACGCCCCGGCACCGCCGATTCCCTCTGGCCCGGCGCCGCGGAACCCCATACATGACGCAGTGAGGAAACGCCGGCCGCGCCCGGCGAGGGCTGCGTGTGCGCGAAGGCCGGCCGACGGCCGGGCCGCGGGAGGTGAACGATGGATATGCAGGGGTTCGACTGGGTCGTCCTCGCGATCGTGGTGCTGTGCATCCTGGTGCTGTTCGCGGGCGTCAAGACGGTACCGCAGGGCAACAACTACACCGTCCAGCGCTTCGGCCGCTTCACCCGGACGCTCAAGCCCGGCCTCAACCTGATCGTGCCCTTCATCGACCGGATCGGGGCCCGCATCAACATGATGGAGCAGGTGCTCGACGTCCCGACCCAGGAGGTCATCACCCGCGACAACGCCACGGTCGACGCCGACGGCATCGCCTTCTATCAGGTGCTGGACGCGGCCCGCGCGGCCTATGAGGTCAGCGGCCTCAAGACGGCGCTGCTCGCCGTCACCATGACCAACATCCGCACCGTGCTCGGCGGCATGGACCTCGACGAGGTGCTGTCGAAGCGCGACGACATCAACGACAAGCTGCTGCACGTGGTGGACGCCGCCGCCTCGGCCTGGGGCGTCAAGGTCACCCGCATCGAGATCAAGGACATCACGCCGCCGCGCGACCTCGTCGATTCGATGGCCCGCCAGATGAAGGCGGCGCGCGAGAAGCGCGCGCTGATCCTCGAGGCCGAGGGCCGCCGGGCCTCCGAGATCCTCAAGGCCGAGGGCGAGAAGCAGTCGCAGATCCTCGAGGCCGAGGGTCGCCGCGAGGCCGCCTTCCGCGACGCCGAGGCCCGCGAGCGCCTCGCCGAGGCCGAGGCGCGGGCGACGACCATGGTCTCCGAAGCGGTGGCCAAGGGCGACGTCCAGGCGCTCAACTACTTCGTCGCCCAGAAATACACCCAGGCGCTCGAGAACATCGCCAGCGCGCCGGGCCAGAGGGTGCTGATGCTGCCGGTCGAGGCGAGCTCGCTGATCGGCTCGCTGGCCGGCATCGCCGAGCTCGCCAAGGCCTCGTTCGGCGATGATCCGCCGCGCCGGAGCGGTAGCCGGCCGCCGGCGAGCGGGGGAAGGGACACGCCATGATCCTCGACTTCTTCAACGACCTCGGTGCCTGGGGCTGGTGGGTCGCCGGCGCGATCCTCCTCGCCGTCGAGATCGTCGCACCGGGCAACGTCTTCGTCTGGTTCGGCATCGCCGCCGTGCTCACCGGCACGGCCGCGCTGGTCACCGACATCGCCTGGCAGTTCCAGCTGCTGATCTTCGCGGTGCTGTCGATCGTCCTGGTGCTGGTCGGCCGGCGCTATTTCGGCCGGCCCGGGACCAGCGAGGAGCCGCTCCTCAACCAGCGCGCCACCCGCCTGATCGGCCAGGTCTACGTGCTCGGCGACCCGATCGTCGCCGGCACCGGCCGGATCCGCATCGACGACACGGTCTGGCGCCTCACCGGCCCCGACCTGCCGTCGGGCACGCGCGTCCGCATCACCGGCCATGACGGCACGGTGCTGCAGGCGATGCCGGAAGGCTGAGGTTTCGCCGGCGCCGCCTCAGGCAACGCCGAGGCGGAGGAAGTCGTGCATGTGCACGATGCCGACCGGGCGATGCTCCTCGACCACGAACAGCACCGTGAACGGCCGGTCGGCGGTGTTCATCATCGCCAGCGCCTCGCCGACGAGCGTATCGGGGGCGATGGTCTTCGGCGCCGGGTTCATCACCGCGTCGACCGGGCGGGCGAGCAGGCCCTCGGCGAGGCTGCGGCGGAGGTCGCCGTCGGTGACGATGCCGACCAGCGCGCCGGCGCCATCGACGATGCCGAGGCAGCCGAAGCCCTTGGCGGTCATCAGCGGCACCGCCTCGGCGAGCATGGTGCCCAAGGCGACGAGCGGCAGCGCCTCGCCCTGATGCATGATCGCCCGCACGAAATGAAGGCTGGCCCCGAGGCGGCCGCCGGGGTGAAAATCGTGGAAGCCCTCGGCGGTGAAGCCGCGGCTCTCAAGCAGCGCGATGGCGAGCGCATCGCCCAGCGCCAGCTGCATCAGCGTCGAGGTGGTCGGCGCGAGCCCGTGCGGGCAGGCCTCGGATGCCCGCGGCAGGGCGAGCACGATGTCCGATTCGCGGCCGAGAGTGCTGTCGGCGCCCGCGGTCATGGCGACCAGCGCGATCTTGAAGCGGCGCGAATACTCGACGATGCTCCGGAGCTCCGCCGTCTCGCCCGACCATGACAGGGCGAGAATGACGTCGCCCCGGGCGATCATGCCGAGATCGCCGGGGCTCGCCGCGGCGGGATGGACGAAGAAGGCCGGGGTGCCGGTCGAGGCGAGCGTCGCGGCGATCTTGCGGGCGACATGGCCGCTCTTGCCGAGGCCGCTGACCACGACCCGCCCGGTGCCGCTCCGGATGGTTTCGACCGCGGCGGCGAACGGCGCGGCGAGGCCGTTCTCGAGCGCCGCCAGGAGCGCATCGAGCCCGGCGCGCTCGGTGGCGATGGTGCGGAGCGCCGAGGCGCCCGGGCCGGCGCCGGCCGGCGGGACTACGTTCATGATCCGCTTGGCGGGATTCGACATCTGATTCCGTATGGCTCCGGCGCGCCGGCACGCGGCCGGCGCTCCAGTGCTTTACTCCACCCTCCCGGCTCTATCCAGCCGTTTGGCCGGACGGCCGCCGGCGCCTCAGCCCGCGAGCAGCGCCTCGAGCTCGGCCCGGAACGGGGCGGAGAGGTCGTCCCGCTTGAGGGCGAGCGCCACATTGGCGGCGAGGAAGCCGAGCTTGGTGCCGCAATCGTAGGTGCGGCCGGCATAGCGGCTGCCGTAGAACGGCTGCTGCTCGGACAGTCGCAGCATGGCGTCGGTGAGCTGGATCTCGTTGCCGGCGCCGCGCTGCTGGGTGCCGAGCAGCTCGAAGATCTCCGGCTGCAGGATGTAGCGGCCATTGATGTAGAGGTTCGACAGGGCCTCGGCCGGCTTCGGCTTCTCGACCATGGCGGTGATGCGGAAGGCATCCTCGCCGGCGCTCTCGCCGACGCCGACGATGCCGTATTTGTCGGTCTCGGCCGGATCGCATTCCTCGACCGCGATGACGTTGCCGCCGGTGCGGTTGTAGACCTCGACCATCTGGGCGAGGCAGCCGGGATCGCACACCATGTCCGGCAGGAGCACGGCGAAGGGCTCGTTGCCGACGATCTCGCGGGCACACCACACCGCATGGCCGAGGCCGAGCGGCTCCTGCTGGCGGGTGAAGCTGACCGCGCCGGCCGCCGGCCGCTCGCTCACCAGCTCCTCCAGCGCCGCCTTCTTGTTGCGCTCGCGCAGCGTCGTCTCGAGCTCGAAGGCGAGGTCGAAATGATCCTCGATGGCCGCCTTGCCGCGACCCGTGACCATGACGAAATGCTCGATGCCGGCGGCGCGGGCCTCGTCCACGGCGTACTGGATCACCGGGCGGTCGACGACCGTCAGCATCTCCTTGGGCACCGCCTTGGTGGCCGGCAGGAAACGGGTGCCGAGACCGGCAACGGGGAAGACGGCGGTACGGAGACGGGACGTCACGATGGCGGTTCCTTATCCCTTGGAGCAACGAAGGTTGCAGCAAAACGGTAACGTTTCCGTTGCCCGCCGGTTCAAAGCTAGCGCAAACATCCGGCGAGACGCTCGCAGAATTGTGAGCCCGGTACTCCGCCCGACAATTGACTTGATTCGGGACTTGTTAACCTTGACCACTTCAGACTCGGACCGGGTACGGGGCTTGCTACGCCGCGCCTGCCGCGTGCTATGGTAAACGCGGTTCGGGCAGGTGGCGACACGGACGAGAGGTGAATGCCATGCTTCCGATGACAGGCTGCGCTGCGCGACTCCGGCGCGCCACGGTCCTGTTCGTTGCGGCCTGCCTGGTGGCGGGCGCGGCTCACGCGGCGACGCCGTCGCAGTGGGTCAAGTCGTTCTGGCCGACGGCCAAGGCCGCAGGCATCTCCTGGAACACCTACCAGGCGGCGCTCGGCGACTTCAAGCCGGACCCCGAGGTGCTTGCCAAGGCGAACAACCAGGCCGAATTCAACCAGAAGATCTGGCTTTACCTGCACAAGACCGTGTCGGAGCGCCGGATCATCACCGGCCGGGCGCTGCTCGGCCAGTACGGGCCGCTGCTCAACAAGATCGAGGCCAAGTACGGCGTCGACCGCCACATCGTGCTCGCCATCTGGGGCATGGAATCGACCTATGGCGACGTGCTCAACAATCCGCAGATCGTCAAGGGCACCATCCGCTCGCTGGCGACCCTCGCCTACCAGGGCGGCAGCCGCGCCAAGTTCGGCCGCAGCCAGCTGGTGGCGGCGCTCAAGATCCTCCAGCACGGCGACATCAGCCCCCGCGGCATGACCGGCTCCTGGGCCGGGGCCATGGGCCACACCCAGTTCATCCCCACGACCTACGCCGCCTATGCCGTCGACTTCGACGGCGACGGCAAGCGCGACATCTGGAACAATATCGGCGATGCGCTGGCCTCGACCGCCAACTATCTCAGCAAGATGGGCTGGCAGAGCGGCGCCACCTGGGGCTACGAGGTGATCGCGCCCAAGGGCTTCAACTACAAGCTCGCCGGCAGCGAGCGCTCGCTTGCCGCCTGGCAGAAGCTCGGCCTCAAGCGCCCGGACGGCAAGGGCTTCCCGCGACCGGGCGAGCCCGGTCGCCTGCTCGCCCCGGCCGGCGCCAGCGGCCCGGCATTCCTCCTCGTCAAGAACTTCGGCGTGATCAAGCGCTACAACAACGCCGACGCCTATGCGCTCGCCGTCGGGCATCTTGCCGACCGCATCCGGGGCGGCGACGAGTTCACCGTGGACTGGCCGGACGCCGACCTCCGCCTCTCCGATTCGGAGCTGGTCGAGGTGCAGAAGCAGCTCGCCGCCCGCGGCCTCTACAGCGGCGACATCGACGGCAATATCGGCAGCGGCAGCCGCGCCGCGATCATGTCCTACCAGGAGACGGTCGGGCTCGAGGCCAACGGGCAGGTCTCGCAGAAGCTCCTCGAGATGCTGCAGTCCGGCAAGTAGCCGGGCCCGCATCCCCCTTCCGCCGGACGGCGTCGCTCCGGCGGAGGCGGGCGCCCTTCCGGGAGACCATCTTTTTGCCGGAGACGGGGGCCAGGCTGCGCAAGGCGTGGCCCATCGTCCGGCCGCGCACTGGACCGGCGCCGGGAATCGTGCGTTGGTTCCGCTACAGTCACTGACAGATCACGCGTGAGATGGCCCGTCGGATTGCCCTCCTGTTCCTCGTGCTGCTGCTCGGCGCCAGCGTCGTGACGACGGATTTCGGCCTGGTGCTGACCGACCATGCCGCCGCCGCGGCCGCCTCCAAGAAGAAGGACCGGCCGGGCATCTTCGAGCGCCTGTTCGGACCCCGCGAGCGCGAGGCGCCGAAGAAGTCGGTGTCGCCGCGCACCACCTCGCCGAGCAAGCAGCGGCGCCCCTCGGCTTCCTCGCCCAGCCGGAAAAGCACGCCCTCGAGCCGCTCCTCGACCACGCGGAAGGCGACGACCGTCCCGACCGTCAAGGTTGGGGAGAAGGATCCCAATGCCCGCAAGATCCTGGTGATCGGCGATTTCGTCGGCAGCGGCATCGCCACCGGCCTCGACCAGGCGCTGGCCGAGGAGCCGCGCCTGGCGGTGATCGAGAGCACCAAGGATTCGTCCGGCCTGGTGCGGACCGACCTCTATGACTGGAATAAGGAGCTGCTCGGCATCCTCAACAAGGAGAATCCGGACATCGTCGTGGTCAGCCTCGGTGCCAACGACCGGCAGGATCTGCGCGTCGACAAGGACCGCCATCCGGTCCGGTCCGAGCCGTGGCAGGCGGCGGTGGAGAGCCGCATCGACGGCCTGACCGACACGCTGAAGGTCTATGGCCGGCCGTTCTTCTGGGTGAGCGCGCCGCCGCTGCGCGGCGAGGACGCGATGTCCGACATCGCCTATCTCAACGGCCTGGTCGAGCCGCGAATCACCAAGGCCGGCGGGTTTTTCGTCGACATCTGGAACGGGTTCACCAATGCCAGTGGCCAGTACATCACCACCGGCCCCGACATCGAGGGCCAGGTGAAGGCGCTGAGGACCAGCGACGGCGTCGGCTTCACCAGCGTCGGCAAGCAGAAGCTCGCCTACTATGTCGAGCGCGACATCCGCCGCCACACCGGCATCGGCGCCGGCACGGTCGACCTCCTCCCCTCGGTCTCCCAGACCAGCACGATCGAGGTCGGTCCCGACGGCAAGAAGCGGCTGGTCGGCCCGGTCATCTCGCTCTCCGATCCCCTGCCCGGGGTGGTCGAGACGCTTGCCGGCGCGCCGGCGCCGGTCACCTTCGACCCGATCAGCGGCAAGGTGATCAGCGAGCCCAAGGCCGAGACCCCGGAAGCGGTGCAGCCGACAGAGACGGCGCAGTACCGGCTGGTGGTGCGCGGCGAATCGCTGCCCGCGGTCCCGGGGCGGGTCGACGACTTCGCCTGGCCGCCCTCGCAGCGCGGCAACCAGGCCTTCCTGTCGCCACAGGCCGCAGCCGCCATGGCAGACGAGGCCGGCATCGACGGCGACGCGGACGCCGCGGCGGTCGAGGCGAACTGAGCGCCGGCCGCGCCCAGCTTCAGCCGCGGGCGACGATCACCGCGTTCGGCGTGAACACCATCCACCGCCCATCCTGCTTGACGATGCGCTGGACGATGCCGAGGCCCGGCACGGCAGAGCCAGTCTCGACCTCGAAATAGCCCGCGCCGCTCTGGACCAGGGCGCGGCCATTCCGCACCCGCCACAGCACCCAATCCTCGGCGACGGGCACCTCAGCCGGGGTCACCGACCCGGTGATCTCGGGAGACACGGCCGGTGGCGGCGGGGCCGCGGCCGGCGCGCGCACCGTCGACAGATCGGCGATCCTGGCGGACAGGCTGGCCTGGGCGGTCTCGGCGCCGGCGATGCGCTGCTCGATCGCGGCAAGGCCGTCGGCGGTCGCCTGGCTGCCTTCGCCGACGCCTTCCTTGAGCGAGCGGACCTCGGCGGCGAGCTGGCCGATGCTGCCACGAAGCGCCTCGACCGCCTCGCCACCATCGGGCGCGCCACCCCCCGCGAAGCCGGCGACGGTGACCCCGCCGGCAACTCCACCGAGCAGCGCGGCGATGGCGACCAGCGCGGCCCGGCTGGCGAGCCAGCGTCTCCAGGCAGGCTGGACATCGGCATAGGCGGGAAACGGTGGACCGGGCACGGCCCAGTAGTCGATCACGGCATTGGCGTCGTGCGTCCGGCCCCAGCCGCCGCCTTCCATCAGCGTCGGCAGGCCGGCGGCGTAGGAGTCCTCGGAATGTCCCTCGCCCGCATCCGCGGCGGGCTCGGCCGGGTCGACGCTCTCGGGCTCATCGCCCGGACGGTCCGAATAGGTGCCAGACATCGCTCATGCTCCGGTTCACCCATTGCTAACCATGACTTGGTTAGCGATTGGTTTACCGGGCGGCGACGCCTGTCGGCACCGCTCAGTCGTTCTGCTGCCGGGCGCGGCTGTAGGAGGCGATGATCCGCTGGATCTCGTCGCCGATGTCATCGCTGTCGCCACCGGGGCTCGGCTCTGGCTCGGCCGGCTGATCGGCCTCCGCCATGGGCTCCTCCTCGGCTTCGACCTCGGCCTCGATGTCGATCTCGACGGCGACGATCTCTTCCTCCACCGCTTCCGGCGCAGGGGCCGACTTGGCCGGCGGCTGGCCGCCGTCATCGACCAGGACATCGACCGCCTGCGCGATCGCGGCGAGGATCGAGCTCTCCAGCGCATCGCCTTCCGGCGCGGCCTTCGCGCCACCCTTGCCCGCCGGACGCAACGCGGTGCCGGTCGGCTTGGCGGCGGGAGCGGCGGGCTTCGCCGCAGGCCGCGGCGCCGGCTTGGCG
>JAEVZM010000127.1 GCA_023392225.1 Pseudomonadota bacterium | reverse complement strand
CCACCGCTAAACGTGGCGGGCGCGCCGGCCAGCCACGGGCTGGCCGCGGCCACCTTGAGGAGCTCAGCTGTTTCCATGGAGCGGCAGCCGATTGTTCGTGGACGAACAATCTACGCCGGGAGATGGGCGTAGACGAGCCCCGGGAGACGACCTCGACCGCACCCATTCGCGGTCCCTAGGAGAGCATGGGAATGTTCAGATTCTACCGGGCGGCCGCGCTTGTGGCCGTGGCCCTGACCGCCGCCGCCCCTGCCCTGGCCGCGGACGCGCCGAAGCCCAACATCGTCTATATCCTCGCCGACGACCTCGGCTGGGCGGATGTCGGCTTCCATGGATCCGAGATCCAGACGCCGACGCTCGACGGCCTGGCCAAGGATGGCGTGACGCTTGACCAGTTCTACGTCCAACCGATGTGCACCCCGACCCGCGCCGCGCTGATGACCGGCCGCTACCCGCTGCGCTATGGCCTGCAGAGCTTCGTCATCCTGCCCGAGCAGACCTACGGCCTGCCGCTCGACGAGCGCCTCCTGCCGGAAGCGTTGAAGGAAGCCGGCTACGACACGGCGATCATCGGCAAGTGGCACCTCGGCCATGCGGATACCGCCTACTGGCCCAAGCAGCGCGGCTTCGACTATCAGTACGGGCCGATGATCGGCGAGATCGACTACTTCACCCATCTCATCCATGGCGTGAACGACTGGTTCGTCAACAACGAGCCGCTCCACCAGGAGGGCTACTCGACCACGCTCCTCGGCGACGAGGCGGTGCGCACGATCGAGGCGCATGACGGCGAGAACCCGCTGTTCATGTACCTAGCCTTCAACGCGCCGCACACGCCCTACCAGGCGCCGCAGGCCTATCTCGATCGCTATCCCGACGTCGCCGATCCCAATCGCCAGGCCTATGACGCCATGGTCACGGCGATGGACGAGCAGATCGGCCGGGTCCTGGCGGCGCTCGACGAGAAGGGCATGCGGGACAATACCATCGTCGTCTTCCACTCGGACAATGGCGGCGTCCGTTCGGCCGCCTTCGCCGGCGAGATCGAGACCTCGGGCGACCTGCCTGCGGACAACGGCCCCTATCGCGACGGCAAGGGCACGCTCTACGAGGGCGGGACGCGCGCCGTGGCGCTGGCCAACTGGCCGGGACACATCGCGCCCGGCAAGGTCGAGGGCATGATGCACGTCGTCGACATGTTCCCGACGCTGGCCGGCCTCGCCGGGGCAAGCACCTCCGGCGGGAAGCCGCTCGACGGCATGGACATGTGGCCGACGATCAGCGCCGGGGCCCCCTCGCCGCGGAGGGAAGTCGTCTACAACATCGAGATGTTCCGCGGCGCCGTTCGCGAGGATGACTGGAAGCTCGTCTGGAACACCCCGCTTCCGGCGCGAACCGAGCTGTTCGACATCGCCAAGGATCCGTCGGAGACGAACAACCTCGCCGCGGAGCATCCCGAGATCGTCGCCAAGCTCGAGGCCCGCATCGAGGCGCTCGCCGGCGAGATGGAGAAGTCGAAGTTCTTCGCCGCCACGTTGGACGCCTACATGGGCCGCCACGCGGGGCCGCCGGCCTTCCCGCCGCCCGCCGCGCCGCTGCCCAACGAGGCCGGCTTCTACGCCAGCTTCGACTGAGCCGGCGAGGAAAAGGCGGCGCGCGGCCGCCCGGCAAGCTAAGGTCGCGAGGATGACTCGCGACCTCGTCCTCCCCAGTGCCGACCAGAACGACGCCAGCTTCGCCGACGCCGTGCGGCAGCTGCGCGATCACCTTCTCGGCGCCATCGAGGTCGACCTCGCGATCGCCATCGACGGGCAGTCCTACCGGATCGCCTGGGCCGACCGGCGGAGCGTCGCCACGCCCGAGCTGATGTTCGCCATGACCTCGGGCATGCGGGTGCTCGAGCGGCGGGGCGCGAGCCCGGCCGAGGTGGTCTCGACCGGCGAGGAGCAGATCACGATGATGATCGACGGCGAGCGCCTGGTGTTCCACCTCGTCGAGGTCGACGCGCACGGCCGGCGGATTCGCCGGCTCGGCAGCCAGCCGGTCCTCGAGTAGCGCATCGCCCCGCGGCGATACCGCCGATGCAAGGTGGCTAGCGCCCGCTCAGTGCCGCCTCGACATGCTCCGCACCATGGACGGGACGGCCGTCCGCCTTCCGCTCGCTGTAGCGGTCGACGAGGTAGTCGGCACGGTCGCGGGTCAGGAGGGTGAACTTGTAGAGCTCCTCCATCACGTCGACCAGCCGGTCATAGTAGCTCGACGGCCTCATCCGCCCTGCCGCATCGAACTCCTCATAGGCCTTGGCGACCGAGGACTGGTTGGGGATCGTGATCATCCGCATCCAGCGACCCAGCACCCGGAGCTGGTTGACCGTGTTGAAGGACTGCGAGCCGGCATTGACCTGGCAGACGGCGAGCGTGCGGCCCTGGGTCGGGCGGACACCGCCGCTCTGCAACGGCAGCCAGTCGATCTGCGACTTGAAGATGCCGGTCATCGCGCCGTGACGCTCGGGGCTGCACCAGACATGCCCTTCGGACCACAGCGAAAGGGCGCGCAGCTCGGCGACCTTGGGATGATCGGCACCGGCGCCATCCGGCTGCGGCAGGCCCCGTGGATCGTAGATGCGCGTCTCCGCCCCGAGGGCGTCGAGCAGGCGGGCCGCCTCCTCGACCAGCAGGCGGCTGTAGGAGCGCTCGCGCAGCGACCCGTAGAGCAGGAGGATGCGCGGCGGATGCGTCGACACGCGCGACGGCGCCAGCCGTTCGGGGGTGGGATGGTCGAGATACTCGACGGCGAGGGCGGGGAAGTCGGTCACGGGGGCTGGTAATCCATCTATAATTCCAGCAATATGGAAATATGAAAACCACCGCCGCCGTCAATGCCCTTTCCGCGCTGGCCCATGAGACACGGCTGTCGACGTTCCGCCTGCTGGTCCAGGCGGGCCCGGACGGCCTTGCCGCGGGCGAGCTGGCGCGGCGCCTCGACGTGGTCGCCAACACCATGTCGGCGCACCTCAGCGTGCTCGGCAATGCCGGCCTCGTCCGCTCCCGGCGCGCCGGCCGGTCGATCATCTATTCGGCCGCCTATGACCGGATGACCGAGCTGCTCGCGTTCATGATGCAGGATTGCTGCAGCGGCGCGCCCGAGGTCTGCGGCCCCCTCGCCCCGATGGTCACCGGCGTCTCGTGCGGCGCGCGCGCCGGTCCGGCCCCCTAGGACCGCCGAGGAGGCGCGCTTCGGCGCCCAGAGTACCGTTTCCACCCTGCCGGCCGTTCACCAGGGAGCGCCACCCGTGACCACCGACTTCCCGATCACGATCTTCCACAACCCCGACTGCGGCACCTCGCGCAACGCGCTGGCGATGATCGAGGCCGCCGGCTACGTCCCGACGATCGTCGAATACCGCAAGGTCGGCTGGACGCGGAGCCAGCTCGAGGGCCTATTCGCGGCCATGGGCGCCACGCCGCGGGCGCTGCTGCGCGAGAAGGGAACGCCGGCGGCGGAGCTCGGGCTGCTCGATGCGGCGGTCGGCGACGACGCGCTGATCGCGGCGATGGTCGCGCACCCGATCCTGGTCAACCGGCCGATCGTGGTGACGCCGAAGGGCACGAAGCTGTGCCGGCCGTCGGAGGTCGTGCTGACCCTCCTCGATCGCCAGCCGGAGAGCTTCACGAAGGAGGATGGCGAGGTGGTTCGCACCGCGGGATAGTCGCCAGCGATACCAGGCCCGACCGGGAAGGCCGGGCCGCTGCCCTCAGAGCGCGTCGACGAACTTCTCGAGATCCTGGTGCTCGGCCTTGATCCAGCGCACTGTGCCCGACGAGGAGCGCATCACCACGGTGTGGGTGATGATCGCCCGCTTGGCGAAGCGCACGCCTGAGAGGAGGTTGCCGTCGGTGACCCCGGTCGCGGCGAACAGGACGTCGCCGCGGGCCATCTCGGAGACGTCGTACTTATGGTCGACGTCGGTGACGCCCATGCGGATTGCCCGCTCGCGCTGTTCGCCCGAGTTGATCACCAGCCGGCCCTGCATCTGGCCGCCGATGCAGCGGAGCGCCGCAGCGGCGAGGACGCCCTCCGGCGCGCCGCCGATCCCCATGTAGATGTCGATGCCGGTCTCGTCGGGGCTCGTGGTGTGGATCACGCCAGCGACGTCGCCGTCGCCGATCAGGCGGATCGCGGCACCGGTCGCCCGGAACTCCTCGATCATGCGCGCATGCCGCGGCCGGTCGAGCACGCAGGCGGTGATCTCGTTGACCGCCACGCCCTTCGCCTTGGCGATGGCGCCGATGTTCTCGGCCGGCGTCTTGTCGAGATCGACGAGCCCCGGCTCATAGCCCGGGCCGATGGCGATCTTGGCCATGTAGACGTCGGGCGCGTTGAGGAGGCTCCCCTCCTCGGCGATGGCGATCACCGCCAGCGAGTTGGGCAGGTTCTTGGCGGCTATCGTCGTCCCTTCGAGGGGGTCGAGGGCGATGTCGACGCGCGGCCCGGTCTTGGTGCCGACCTCCTCGCCGATATAGAGCATCGGCGCTTCGTCGCGCTCACCCTCGCCGATCACCACCTTGCCGTGGATCGGCAGCATGTTGAGCTCGCGACGCATAGCGTCGACCGCCCCCGGGGGGGCGGGGGTGTGGGCGCCCCGCCCCCCCCGCCCCGCCG
>JAEVZM010000077.1 GCA_023392225.1 Pseudomonadota bacterium | reverse complement strand
CGACCGCCGCCTGGTCGGCGGCGTTCTCGTCGCCACGACCACGCAGCCGCGCCGCGGCTACCGCCGCACGCTCGGTCACCCGCGCCAGCTCGAGAGTGAGAATGCGGTCGAGTGCCGGACCCTTCGGGAAACGCGCCTGCTGGTTCATCGAAATCCCCTCGTGGGCGTTAGCCCAGCTCCTCGATTCTGATCATCTGCGGGTCCTCGGCGATATGCCCATCCGCCATGATGGTATCAAGCGCCTCGCGGATCGCTTCCTCTGTGGTCTCGTAGGTTATCATGATCACCGGCTGCGGCTCGACCGCGACGAGATGCTCCGGCGCGGCGGACTTCGGCGCCCGTTTCCGCTGCACGATCGATTCGAGCGAGATGCCCTTGTCGGCCATGCGGCGGGCGATGGCGGCGAAAGCGCCGGGCCGGTCGTAGACCGAGAGGCGCACGTAGTAGCCGCCCTCGTGGGCCCGCATCGCCGCCCGGCGATAGGGCTCGAGCTCGGAGACCGGGCGCCCGAACGTGCCGATGCGGTCACCGCGGGCGATATCGGCGATGTCGCTCATCACCGACGAGGCGGTGGCGTTGCCGCCGGCGCCCGGCCCGGAGAGCACGATCTGGCCGACGAAATCCGCCTCGACCGCCACCGCGTTGGTGACGCCATCGATGCGCGAGATCGCCGAGGATTTCGGCACCATCGCCGGGTGGACGCGCTGCTCGATGCCCGAGTCGGTGCGGCAGGCGATGCCGAGCAGCTTGATGCGGTAGCCGAGCTCGTCCGCCGCCTCGATGTCGGCGGTGCGGATGGTCGAGATGCCCTCGACATAGATCGCCTCGGCGTCGACCTCCACCCCGAAGGCGATCGCGGTGAGCAGCGCCAGCTTGTGGGCCGCGTCGTGGCCGCCGATGTCGAAGGTCGGATCGGCCTCGGCATAGCCGAGCCGCTGGGCGTCGGCGAGGCACGCCTCGAAGGACAGGCCCTCCTCGCCCATCCGGGTCAGGATGTAGTTCGAGGTGCCGTTGAGGATGCCGTAGATGCGGTTGACGGTGTTGCCCGCGAGCGACTCGCGCAGCGTCTTGATGATCGGGATGCCGCCCGCCGCCGCCGCCTCGAAGTTGAGGCAGACGCCCATCGCCTCGGCGCGGCGCGCCAGCGCCCCGCCATGGGCGGCGAGCAGCGCCTTGTTGGCGGTGACGACATGCTTGCCGGCGTCGATCGCAGCCGCGACCGACTCGGCCGCGGCACCCTCGGCACCGCCCATCAGCTCGACGAACACGTCGTTGCCGGGATCACGGGCGAGCGCCACCGGGTCGTCGAACCAGGCCGCGCAGCTGAGGTCGATGCCGCGGTCGCGGTTGCGGTTCCGCGCCGAGACGCCCGCGACGACGATCGGCCGGCCGCAGCGCACGGCAAGGTCGTTGCCGTGGCGGTCGATCAGCCCGACCAGCGACGCACCGACCGTACCGAGGCCTGCGACGCTCAGGCGAAGGGGAGAGTTCAGTTCCATGTCGACCACCAATTGCACGGTCCGGACGGCGCGCCCGGACCAAATACCAAACCCTGGCCTCCCGCACCCGGCCGCCCCCGGGCACCGCGGCTCCGGGTGGCGCGACGGCGATCCCCGGCCCTCGTCTGACAAGTCGGGCGCCTCTTATACCGGGGCTCGGCTTCAGCCGTGCGACGTTTCCGCGGGCGGTGCGGCGCGACTACCGCGCCGCAGCCAGCGGCACGACGTTGTGCAACGTCTTGTCGGAGGTTTCAAGGAAGCGGCGGAGGTTTCGTGCCGCCTGGCGGATGCGCTGCTCGTTCTCGACCAGGGCAATGCGAACATGCTCGTCGCCATGCTCGCCGAAGCCGACGCCCGGCGCCACAGCCACGTCCGCCTTTTCGATGAGGAGCTTGGAGAACTCGAGCGAGCCGAGAGCCCGGAACTTCTCCGGCACCGGCACCCAGGCGAACATCGAGGCCCGCGGCGGCGGAATCTCCCAGCCGGCGCGACCGAAGCTGTCGACCAGCGCATCACGGCGGCGCTTGTAGGTCTGGCGCATCTCCTCGATGCAGTCCTCCCGCCCGTTAAGGGCCGCCGTCGCCGCAACCTGGATCGGGGTGAAGGCGCCATAGTCGAGGTAGGACTTCACCCGCGACAACGCGGCGATCAGGCGCTCGTTGCCGACGGCGAAGCCGACCCGCCAGCCGGCCATCGAGAAGGTCTTCGACATCGAGGTGAACTCGACCGCAACGTCCATTGCGCCCGGCACCTGCAGGATCGAGGGCGGCGGCTCTCCCTCGAAATAGACCTCCGAATAGGCGAGATCCGAGAGCAGGATGAGGTCGTTGCGCCGTGCGAAGCTGACCAGGTCGCGGTAGAAGTCGAGATCGGCGACGTGGGCCGTCGGGTTCGACGGATAGCACACCACCACCGCCACCGGCTTCGGGATCGAGTGCATCACCGCGCGCTCGAGGGCGCGGAAATAGTTCTCGTCCGGGGCCGCCGGGAGCGAGCGGATCACGCCGCCGGCCATCAGGAAGCCGAAGGCGTGGATCGGGTAGCTCGGATTGGGGCAGAGCACCACGTCGCCCGGGGCGGTGATCGCCTGGGCCATGTTGGCGAAGCCTTCCTTCGAGCCGATGGTGACGATCACCTGGCGGTTCGGGTCGAGCTTCACTCCGAAGCGGCGGCCGTAATAGGCGGCCTGGGCGCGGCGGAGGCCGTTGATGCCGCGCGACGCCGAGTAGCCGTGGGTGTCGTCGCGCCGGGCGGTGTCGGCGAGCTTCTCGACGATGTGCCGCGGGGTCGGCAGGTCGGGGTTGCCCATGCCGAGGTCGATGATGTCGGCTCCGGCTGCGCGCGCGCTCGCCTTGAGCCGGTTGACCTGCTCGAAGACATAAGGCGGCAGGCGCCGCACGCTGTAGAACTCGCTCATCCTCTTCCTCTTACCCGTAGCTGCCGGCTCTCGGCCGGTCGTTGGTATTACTTGAAAACTGGCGCGCGTCGACTGGGATCGCTCTAGTCGGCGGGTGCGCAATCCGGATTGTTCTCCAGCGCACCCTCCTGCGAGCACGCCTCGATCTGCTGGATGGCGGCCTGCCCGTGGGTGGAGGCCTCCTTGGCCAGGTCCGAAGGCTTGCCGGCGCTGTTGCCCGATCCGCCCGGTGCTGGCTGCTTGGCGCGCAGCGCCTCGAGCTCGGAGATGATCTGGGCGCGGGCCGCATCCGGCAGGAGGGTGCCGCTCGGCTGGGTCGGCGGCCTGTTGATGTTCGGGAACTGGCCCTCGTCCGCGGTTGCCGCTGCCGCCGTCGTCGGCATCGGCTCAGGCTGGAGCGCCGCCGGCGGCGACGGGGTCGAGGCAACCGCTGCTGGCGCAGGGGATGTGGG
>JAEVZM010000071.1 GCA_023392225.1 Pseudomonadota bacterium | reverse complement strand
GGCCACGACGGCGATGCGCGTGCACCTCACCAACGCCGCCGCGCGCTTCGGCCTCTGAGCGCCGCCGGCGACCGCGCGGGCCGACGCCGTGGGTCCAACCCGGCCTAGTCCTCCGGCTGCCCCGGATGGGCTTCCTCGTCCGACGCTTGGGCGCCGCCCGAGGCCTTCCGACGCTTCGCCGCAGGCTTGGTCTCGGGCGGGAGGGCGGGAACCTTGTCGGCACCGACCATGTGGATGACGCGCTGCGGGAACGGGATGCCGATCCCGGCCGCCTCGAGGTCGCGCTTGACGTTCTGCGTCAGGTCCCAGCGCACGTTCCAGAAGGTCGCCGTCGTCGCCCAGGCGCGGAGCTGGAGGTTGACCGAGCTGTCGGCAAAGGCGAGCGGCACCACCACCGGCGGCGGGTCGTCCAGCACGTCGGGGTGGCTGCGGGCGGTCTCGGTGATCACCTCCCGCGCCCGGCCCATGTCCGCCTCGTAGTCGACGCCGATATCGAGCTGGACCAACCGGGTCGGATTGCGCGTGTAGTTGGTGAGGATGACGTTCCAGAGCTGCGAGTTCGGCACGAACTTGTAGATGCCGTCCCAGGTGCGCAGCTGGGCATGGAACAGGCCGACCTCCTCGACCGTGCCGGCGACCTCACTGGTCTCGACGAAGTCCCCGGCGCGGAACGGCCGCAGCCACAGGATCATCATGCCGGCGGCGATGTTGGAGAGCGTCCCCTGGAGGGCGAGGCCGATGGCGAGGCCGGCGGCGCCGAGCGCGGCGAGCAGCGAGGTGGTCTGGATGCCGAGCTGGCCGAGCGCGGCGATGATGACGAGGACGAGGATCGAATAGCGGACGACCGCGTGGATCACCGGATGGAGCGTCGGGTCGAGCTTGCCCGTCCGCTTGGTGACCTGGGCCGCGGCCCGGGCGGCCCAGCCGGCAACGATGAACCCGATGACCAGTATCAGCAGAGCCGATCCCAGCCGGGGCAGGAATGCGACGGCCCAGGTCCAGAATGCCTGGGCGATCGCACTGATCTCCTGAGGAGCTTCGGTGATATCCATGGGGACATCGTAACATATTGCGCTGCAATGGCGACCGCGTGGAGGTAGCGACCTGCACCTCATTCACGACATGATCGCTGCAATCGGCTCAACGGCCCGCACGAATACTGATGACCTGTGGGCGAGACCTGAGGGTATACCGGTACTCACCACTCGGCGACGGCGAATGCCGCAGCGGGCCGCGGGCTCAGTCCGCCGACCGCGACAGCGCCTTCTCGGCGTGGCTGTCGACGGCTTCGTCGAGCTTGAGGCGAAGCGGCCGGACGCGGCCATCCTTGTAGTCCCGCTTGGCGTAGAGCGTGCGCTTGCCGCGACCGCGGATGCGCAATTCGTCGAGGACCAGGCGATGGACCGCCGGCGTGTCCGCCGACCAGGCATTGAGAACGATGCAGTCCCCCGTGTCGCCGACGATGTTGGCGGCAGCGGCGCTGCCGCTGATCCAGGTCTCGGCTTCGGCCTCGCTCGCCAGCGCCCAACCGCAGAAGCCCACGATCCGCTTCGGCTCGGCGACGAAGAAGTAGTGGCCGCGGCGGATCTGGCCGGTGAGGATGCGTGCCCAGTGCCCGAACGGCAGGCGGGCGAAGGCCGGCTTGGTCATCAGGTGCTCGACTGCGAGCCCCAGCGCCATGGCACGATTCTCGAAGTTGACCGTCCGCAGTCCGTTCCGCTCGACCATGCCGCTCAGCATCCCGACTTCGGCGCATTTCCGCCATCTCCGGCTTGCCAATCCGGCGCGCAAAGATCAAGGTGCAACGCGGATCGTTCTGACGTATGAAACCCCCTCAAAACGGGACAATGGACAGGCGGCCGGCAGCGGCCGGCGAGGAAGCAGGTTGATGGATACCCTGACCAAGGTTCGCGAAGTCATTGCGGAACAGATGAAGAAGCCGCTCGACGAGGTGCAACCCGATTCGCGGCTCGAAGATCTGGGCGACTCGCTCGATCTTATCGAAGTCATCTATGCGCTCGAAGTCGCCTTCAAGGTCGACATTCCGCTGAACTCCAAGGATCTCGAAGAGAAGCTGGAGACGGTCAGCGACGTGGGCACGATCATCGACCGGCTGATCGCCGAGAGGGACGCGGCTTGAAGCGTGTCGCGGTAACCGGCCTCGGCGTCGTCTCTCCCGTCGGCAACACCATCGAATCGTTCTGGTCGGCCCTCGTCGACGGGCGGAGCGGGATCGGTCCGATCCAGGCCGGCCGGCAGGAGATGTTCCGCACCCGCATCGCCGCCGAAGTCCGCGACTTCAAGCCGGAGGATCACTTTCCCTCCCGCCGCCAGGCGTTCCTCGACCGTTTCTCGGCGATGGCGGTGGTGGCGGCCCGCGAGGCGGTGAAGGACTCGGGCCTCGCGTTCGACCTGCCCCTCGCCCAGCGTACCGCGACCATCATCGGCACCGGCGTCGGCGGCATCGTCACCCTCGATAATTCCTACTGGCGCCTCTACCACGACGGCGGCAAGCCGCACCCGTTCACCGTGCCCAAGCAGATGCCCAATGCCGCGGCCTCGCAGGTCTCGATCGACCTCGGCCTCAAGGGTCCGGCCTTCGGCATCGTCTCGGCCTGTGCCTCGGGTACCCACTCGGTCGGCCTCGGCTTCCAGATGGTGCGTTCCGGCATGGCCGACGTGGCCGTCGTCGGCGGTGCCGAAGCGGCGATCATCACCGGGCCAATGCTGGCCTGGGAAGCGCTTCGCGTCGTCAGCGACGACAACTGCCGCCCGTTCTCGAAGAACCGCTCGGGCCTCGTGCTGGGCGAAGGCGCAGCCGTGCTGGTGCTCGAATCGTGGGACCACGCCGTGGCCCGCGGTGCGGAGATTCTCGCCGAGGTGCGCGGTTTCGGCATGAGCGCCGATGCCGGCGATCCCGTCGCCCCCGACCAGGACGGCGCCGAGCGCGCGATGCGCACCGCGCTCGAGGATGCGGGTGCCAATCCCGAGGACATCGACTACATCAACGCCCACGGCACGGCGACGGTGCTCAACGACGCCACCGAGACCAAGGCGATTCGCGGCGTCTTCGGCGCCCATGCCGACCGGCTGGCGATCTCCTCGAACAAGGCCGTGCTCGGCCACAGCCTCGGCGCAGCAGGCGCCCTCGAGGCGGTGGCGACCGTGCTGACCCTCAAGTCGCAGGTGGCGCCGCCGACCGCCAACTACCAAGAGCCCGATCCGGACTGCGATCTCGACGTCATTCCCAACGTCGCGCGCGACATGAAGATCGGCGCGGCGATGTCGAACTCGTTCGCCTTCGGCGGCCTCAATGCCGTCGTCGTCATGGGCCGCGCCTGACAAGACACTGAATCCAAACGGCTTTGCCAGGATTCACGCCGGGACCCCATCGCCCGGTGTGATCGCCGTCATACCCAATTGTCAGATAAAATGAGAGACATCCTCCCGGGGAGCATCAACCCGCGGCGCCTGGCGTCGCACCAACCGGTGGCCGCATGGCGCGGCCCGAGGAGGAAAAGATGGCAAATGAATATGGCGACGACAGCAACCAAACCTTGAAGGGAACGGCGGGCGCCGACCAGCTCTATGGCGGTGCCGGCAGCGACATTCTGCTCGGCAATGTGATCGGCGCGCTCACCGACATCAAGGGTGACGGGTCCGAGGCCTCGCCGTTCTATTTCGAACTGACGAGCGCCACGGGCAACGACATCCTTGAAGGTGGAACCGGGACCGACGCCCTGTTCGGCGGAGACGGGGACGATGTCCTCTACGGCGGCGAAGGTGACGAATCCGGTAGCGTGGACAACGCAGGGACCTTCTACAAGGCCGGCCTCTTCGGCGACGACGGCGACGACACCATCTACGGCGGCGGCGGCGACGACGAGATCACCGGTGGCATGGGCGCCGACGAGATGTACGGCGGCAAGGGATCCGACACGTTCATCTTCGCGTCCGTCGAGGAGATCGGCAAGAAGGCCGACTACATCGGCGATTTCCGCGGCAAGCAGAACGACATCATCGACCTGAGCCTGATCGACGCCAAGGAAGGCAAGTCCGGAGACCAGAAGTTCAAGTACATCGGCGACAACAAGTTCAGCGGCAAGGCCGGCGAGCTGTCGTACAAGAACGGCAAGGTCAAGGGCGATACCGACGGCGACGGCAAGGCCGATTTCGTCCTTCTGGTGAACACCCACAAGATGAGCGCCGACGACTTCCACCTCTAGTCCAATCGCTCGGCACCCTTGCGGGCCGGCGTCCCTCCAAAGGGGGCGCCGGCCCTTTTTCTTTCCCGTCGTCAGT
>JAEVZM010000041.1 GCA_023392225.1 Pseudomonadota bacterium | reverse complement strand
TTCGGCCGGGGGGCCCGGATCGGGCGTCCGCTCGGCGTCTACTTCGCGGGCTGCAGCGCCGGCGGGTCGATGTCGTCGACGAGCTTGATCGTCACCATGTCCTTGGCGTCGAGGTCGTAGTCGGCGAAGGCCATGCCCCTCAGCACCGGGTTGGTGTAGGTCTTGAAGTAGTAGCTGGCGTTCTTCATGTCGGCGACGGTCGACCACTGGGTGTAGTCGGGAGAGTCCTTGCTGCCCTTCTCGGCGTTCACCCAACCGATCGGGATGTCGAAATTGTTGACGATGTGCTCGGCGAGACGGACGCTCTCGGGACCGCTCGCCACCGGCACGGCCGACATGGTGTAGGCGAGCACGCGGATCAGCCGCGACGGCGGCGTGGCGTCGCCCGGAATCCCCAGCATGCCGGAGCCCTGGCCGAAGGAGTCGATGGTCTGGCCATCGAGCTCAAGCGGCGGCGCGTTGTAGGAAGACAGCTTGACGTAGTTCTTGAGGTTGGTGAGGTGCCAGCTGAATTCCGGCGCGTTGGTCATCACGCCGAACGGGTTGTCGTAGACCTTCAGCGTGCCGCCATCGACCGGCTCGATCACGATCGAGGCACCGCTCGCGTCATGGAGCGTGTAGTGGAGCGGCGGCGTGAAGCCGAGCGCCGCCTCCTTGACGTCGGTGATGGTGATGCCGTCGAGCGCCGCCTTCACCTCCTCGACGGTGGCGAAGTTGGTCAGCGCCCAGGTCAGGAAATCCCACGACGCCATGGCCCGGTCGGCCTTGGCCGAAGCGGCGGGGGTGTAGCTCGCATAGCCCGGGAAATACAGCATGCCCCCGGTCAGGCCCTTCTCGTTCATGCCGTCGATCAGCACCGGCAGGTCGAAGCCGTTGAGACCGATCGCAGCGTACTTGCCGGTCCATGTCATGCCGCTGCCGGGCTTGCCGTCGGGACCGGTGGCGCCGATCTCGAGCTTGCGCGGAATGACGATCGCGGACGAGTCGAGCTCGAAGCCGAACTCCATGGTGCGGCCGTAGACGGGATCGCCGTTGGTCGCCTTGATCAGGAAGCTGGTGCAGGCCTCGGCCTGCAGCGGGGCGAGTGCGGCGGAAAGCGCCGCGGCGCCAAGCAGCGCGCGGGTGAGCGATTTCATGAACTTGCCGGCCATCGGGTCGTTCCTCTCCCGGGTTGTCGATCCCCCCCGATAGCGCAGCTCATGTTTCACCGACCCTAACGCCGGTGCTGCAATTGGACAGGCATCTGACGGGACGTCCGATCAGGGCAAGCCCGGCGTCCGGTCGAACAGCGGCACGCCGCGACGGCGCATCACCAGCACCAGCACGGCCCCGGTCACCAGGCCGCCGACATGCGCCCACCACGCGACCTGTTCTTCCGGCTGGGCGACGATGATCGAATAGAACTGGAACAGCACCCAGAAGCCGAGCACCAGGAAGGCCGGCAGCCGGACGGGGATCCGCATCAGCACCAGGATCCACACCCGCTGCCGCGGATGGAGCATCAGGTACGCCGCCACCACCCCCGCGACCGCACCGGAGGCGCCGACCAGCGGCGTCTGCGCCGCCGGGTCGGACAGCACGAAGACGTAGCCAGCCCCCGCCGCGCAGAGGAGATAGAAGATCAGGAAGCGGACGTGGCCGAAGGCATCCTCGATGTTGTCGGCGAACACCCACAGGAACACCATGTTGCCAAGCAGGTGCCAGAAGCCGGCATGGAGAAAGGCATAGGTGAACAGCGTCGCCCAGTCGGGCACCGAAAGGATGTTGGTCGGCAGGGCGAAGTAGTCGTTGTAGGTGGCCGGGATCAGCCCGAAGCCATAGACCGCAGCAAAGTTCGTCTCGCCGGTGATGCCGCCCTCGAAGAAGAAATACACCACGACGTTGATGGCGATGATCGCCCAGGTCGCGTAGGGCCGCCCGACATGGGTGAGAGCGCGTCCGTCGTGGATCGGGAAGATCGGCAATGGCGCCTCGGCTCAGCGATTCTCGCCAGGCACCCATAGCACATCGCCGGCCCCGCCATCGTTGGCGAAGCGGGCGGCCACGAACAGGAGATCGGACAGGCGGTTGATGTAGGCGATGGCGTCCGGGTTGACGGGCTCGCCGGCACCGAGCGCGACCACCGCCCGCTCCGCCCGGCGCGCCACGGTGCGGGCGAAGTGCAACGCCGCGGCGAGCGCCGAGCCGCCGGGCAGCACGAACGAGGTCAGCGGCGCGAGATCGGCGTTCCAGCGGTCGATCTCCTCCTCGAGCCGGCTCACCTGCGCGGCGGCGATCCTGAGCCGCGACTTCCCCTTCTCCCCGCCCTCGGGCACCGCAAGGTCGGCACCGAGGTCGAACAGGTCGTTCTGGATGCGCATGAGCGTCCGGTCGAGGTCGGCATGGGCATGCAGCCGGGCAAGGCCGATCGCGGCATTGGCCTCGTCGACCTCGCCGATCGCGACGAAGCGGAGGTCGTCCTTCTTCCGTCGCTCGCCATTGCCGAGCGCGGCGGTGCCCGCATCGCCGGTGCGGGTGTAGATCTTGTTGAGCCGGACCATCCCGTCCTCAGTGGTTGGAGGCGAGGTAGAGCGCCCCCATCATCACCACCAGCGCGACGAACTGGAGGATCACCCGCCAGCGCATCAGCGTCTGCGAGCGGTTGGGCGACGTCCCCCGCATCATGTTGATGATGCCGAGGATCAGGACCACCAGCACCGCCCCGAGGGCGACGAAGGTGATGATGTGGAGGGTGCCTTCCATGGGACTCTCTATATCTGCATTCAGTGTCCATCATATAGGGATGGCCTGCCGCCGTCTGCCGGACAGGATCGGCGCGGCAGCGTCGCGTTGCCGCTGCCGTTCGCCCCCGGGGAGTTGATCGGCGGCCCGGTCGCCGCTACGCCAGTGGCCACGCACCCCGCAGGCCGGATGTTCCCTTGGCGCCACCGCTTCTCTTCCTTCGCGACGTCTCCCTCACCTTCGGCGGCACGCCGCTGCTCCGCAGCGCCGACCTCAGCGTCGGGCCGGGCGAGCGGCTGTGCCTCGTCGGCCGCAACGGCTCGGGGAAGTCGCCGCTGCTCAAGATCGCCGCCGGGCTGGTTCCGTTCGACGACGGCGAGCGCTTTCTCCAGCCCTCGGTGACGGTGCGCTACCTCGCCCAGGAGCCCGATTTCGCCGGCTTCACCTCGGTGCTCGCCTATGTCGAGGCCGGTCTCGCGCCGGGCGACGACTCCTACCGGGCGCGCTACATGCTGGAGGCCCTCGGCCTTGGTGGCGACGAGGACCCGCGCCGGCTCTCCGGCGGCGAGGCGCGCCGCGCCGCGCTGGCCCGCGTGCTGGCGCCCGAGCCCGACATCCTGATGCTCGACGAGCCGACCAACCACCTCGACCTGATCGCCATCGAGGCGCTGGAGGACACGCTCCGCGGCCTCCGCTCGGCGGTGGTGATGATCAGCCACGACCGGCGCTTCCTCGAGACCCTGTCGGAGGCGACGGTGTGGCTCGACCGCGGCGTCACCCGCCGGCTCGACCGCGGCTTCGCCTATTTCGAGGCCTGGCGCGACCAGGTGCTCGAGGACGAGGAGCGCGAGCAGCACAAGCTCGAGCGCAAGATCGCCGACGAGGAGCACTGGCTGCGCTACGGGGTGACGGCACGGCGGAAGCGCAACGAGCGGCGCCTGCGCAATCTCGGCGACCTCCGCGGGGCGCGCAAGGAAGCGCTCGCCAACCGCCCGACCGGCAGCGCCAGACTCGCTCCCGCCAAGGCGACGGTCTCCGGCAAGCTGGTGATCGAGGCCGAGGACGTCGCCAAGAGCTATGGCGAGCGGGCGATCGTCCGCGACTTCTCGACCCGGATCGAGCGCGGCGACCGGATCGTCCTGGTCGGCCCGAACGGGGTCGGCAAGACGACGCTGATCAACCTCATCACCGGCGCGCTCGCGCCCGACACCGGCACCGTCAAGCTCGGCGCCAATCTCGAGGTCGCGACGCTCGACCAGCGGCGCGAGAGCCTCGACCCGGAGGAGACGGTGGCCGCGACGCTGACCGGCGGCCGCGGCGACAGCGTCGTCGTCGGCGGCGAGTCGCGCCATGTGGTCGGCTACATGAAGGACTTCCTGTTCCGCCCGGAGCAGGCGCGGACTCCGGTCAAGGTCCTGTCGGGCGGCGAGAAGGCGCGGCTGATGCTCGCCCGCGCCCTCGCCCGGCCCTCCAACCTCCTCGTCCTCGACGAGCCGACCAACGATCTCGACCTCGAGACCCTCGACCTCCTCCAGGAGATGCTCGCCGACTAACCCGGCACGCTGATCATCGCGAGCCACGACCCCGACTTCATCGACCGGGTCGCCACCCAGACGCTGGTCGCGGAGGGCGACGGACGCTGGACCGAGTATGCCGGCGGCTATGCCGACATGGTCGCCCAGCGCGGCGCCGGCATCGGCGCCCGCGCCGCGGCGGAGAGGCCGAAGGTGGAGGCCGTGGCGAAGTCCGCTCCCGCCGCGTCGCCGCAGGCACCCCGCAAGCTCTCGTTCAAGGACGAGCATGCGGCGAAGGTGCTGCCGGGGCAGATCGAGAAGCTGTCGCGCGGGATCACGCGGCACGAGGCGACCCTTGCCGACGCCGGCCTCTATGCCCGCGACCCGGCGAAGTTCGCCGCGACCGGCGAGGCCCTTGCCAAGGCGCAGGCCGAGCGGGCGCGGCTCGAGGAGGAGTGGCTCCGGATCGAGATGCTGCGCGAGGAGCTCGGCTAGCCGGAGGCCCGCCGGCACGTCCGATCCACCCGCCGCGCTTGCCGGAGAGGGGGTGGAGCGCCCCCTCCGCCGGTCTCGGCGCGTCTTGCCCCCCCCTGTCGCCGCCGGGCTCAGCGCCCGTTTGATGGGCAGCCGCGCCCGTCTCCCCGCCGCGCCGCGATGCAGACGACGGCTATTCGCGCGCCATTCGCCTGCCTCCGCAGCCCAGGGCTTCGGCGGCGTCCCGGCCCGCGGGCGGCACAGCGACCCCGCCGGCCACGGCGTGCCCCCGATGCAGGCCGGACGCGCACAAAACAGCCAAGTGATGCTCAAAATGTCATCGAGTTCCCCGTATTAGAAGCTCTTATTGTTCAGATTAGAACTTTTCATTTTCTGCCCCTTCCCCCGGGTGTTAGCGTCAAGATCGAGATACGCGTCCTTGTCCGATAGTCTACGATCAGTAGACGATCCCTATTAACTCGATCCTCAGGGGAAAAGTGGAACTTTATGCGCAAGAAGACCGACGGCTCTGGAAAGGTTCTCAAGTCTGGCGACGGAAAAATCTCGCGTCGTCAAGTATTGAAGGGCGCGGCAGCGGTTGCAGGCGTGGCGGCGGGCTCGGGGGCGATCACCGGCTTCCCGACCATCTGGGCGCAGGAGATCAAGGACATCGAGTTGCGGCACGTCGGCGTGTCGTACTCGGTGGTGAAGGCGATCGGCGACCAGGCGTCCGCCGACCTCGGCTTCAAGGTGACGATGCAGAACCTCGACACCTCGGCGGCGATCAACCGGTTCATCACCCAGCCGAACACGGTCGACATCCCCGACCTCGAGGGATGGCAGGCCAAGCTCGCCGCCAAGCGGGGAGTCATCCAGGGCATCGAGGTCGCCAAGATCAAGGAGTTCGACAACTTCCTGCCGATCTTCACCAAGGGCGAGCTCGACGGCCAGGTCGTCTCGCGCCAGGGTATCTCGCCCTATGAGGCGATGTACATCGAATCCAAGGACGCCACCGAGCTGCACGAGGGCGTCACCGAGTGGGCGACCTTCCTGCCCCAGGTCTACAACGCCGACTCGATCGGCTACCGGCCCGACCTCGTCGAGCGCCCGGTCACGCAGTGGAAGGAGCTGATCGACCCTGCCTACAAGGGCAAGGCCGCAATCCTCGACGTGCCCGCCATCGGCATCATGGACGCCGCCCTCTGCTTCGAGAGCGCCGACCTGATCAAGTACGGCAACAAGGGCAACATGACCAAGGAGGAGATCGACTTCACGATCAACAAGCTGATCGAGCTGAAGAAGGACGGTCACTTCCGCGCCACCTGGACGACCTTCGACCAGTCGGTGCAGCTGATGGCCGCCGGCGAGGTGGTCATCCAGTCGATGTGGTCGCCGGCCGTCGCCGCGGTCCGCGTCAAGGAGATCCCCTGCACCTATGCGGCGGTCAACAAGCAGGGCGACAAGGAAGGCTATCGCGGCTGGTGCAACGGCCTCGGCCTGATGCGTCACCTCGAGGGCAAGAAGCTCGAGGCCGCCTACGAGTACATCAACTGGTACTACACCGGCTGGCAGGGCGCCTTCGTCTCCCGCTATGGCTACTACAGCCCGGTGCCGACCACCGCCCAGAAGTTCATGACCCCGACCGAATGGGACTTCTGGTACCTCGGCAAGCCGGCCCCGGAGCCGATCACCGACCCGTATGGCGTGCCGATGGAGCCGGCCGGGACCGTGCGCGACGGCGGCTCCTTCATCGAGCGCGTCACCAACATCTCGTGCTGGAACACGCTGATGGACGAGGCCGCCTACATGAACAAGCGCTGGAACGACTTCAAGGTCGCCTGAGCGTGACTGACGCGGGGCCGCGGCCCCCCCCCCCCCCCCCCCCCCGCCGCGGT
>JAEVZM010000040.1 GCA_023392225.1 Pseudomonadota bacterium | reverse complement strand
TCCTCGCGCTTATAGATCGCCCCCGAGGGGCACACCGCGACGCAGGTCGGATTGAGGCAGTGCTCACACAGCCGCGGCAGGTTCATCATGAAGGTGTTCTCGATTTGGCCGTAGATCTCCTTCTGGACGCCCTCGAAATTGACGTCCTTCGAGCGTTTCTCGAACTCGCCGCCGAGGATCTCCTCCCAGTTCGGGCCCCACTCGATCTTCTCCATGCGCTCGCCGCTGACCAGCGAGCGCGGCCGCGCCGTGGGGAATGCCTTCGATTCCTTCGCCGTGTGCAGGTGCTCGTAGTCGAAGGTAAAGGGCTCGTAGTAGTCGTCGATCTCGGGCAGGTCGGGATTGGCGAAGATATTGGCGAGGATGCGCCATTTGGCGCCCATCTGCGGCTCGATCCGGCCGTTCCGCTTCCGCCGCCAGCCGCCGTTCCACCTGTCCTGGTTCTCCCATTCGCGGGGATAGCCGACGCCGGGCTTGGTCTCGACGTTGTTGAACCAGGCGTATTCGACGCCTTCGCGGTTGGTCCAGACGTTCTTGCAGGTGACCGAGCAGGTGTGGCAGCCGATGCACTTGTCGAGGTTCAGCACCATCGCGATCTGAGCGCGGATCTTCATCTCGGGAACTCCTTCACTCTGCCGCCGCGAGCGGCTCTTCGAGCCAGTCGACGCGGGCCATCTTGCGGACGACGATGAATTCGTCGCGGTTCGATCCCACGGTGCCGTAGTAGTTGAAGCCATAGGCCTGATGGGCGTAGCCGCCGATCATGTGGGTCGGCTTGAGCACGGTGCGGGTCACCGAATTGTGGATGCCGCCGCGGTTACCGGTGAGCTCGGAGCCCGGCGTGTTCACGATCTTCTCCTGCGCGTGATACATCATCATCATCCCCGGCTTGACGCGCTGCGAGACGACGGCGCGGGCGGTGAGCGCCCCGTTGGTGTTGAAGACCTCGACCCAGTCGTTGTCGACGATGCCGGCGGTCTTCGCGTCGGTCTCCGAGATCCACACCACCGGGCCGCCGCGGTTGAGCGTCAGCATCAGAAGGTTGTCGGTATAGGTCGAGTGGATGCCCCATTTCTGGTGGGGCGTGATGAAGTTGAGGACGATCTCGCGGTGGCCGTTCGGCCGCATGTCTTTGACGCCCGGGATGGTCTTGAGGTCCACCGGCGGCTTCCAGGTGACCAAGCCCTCACCGAAGGCCCGCATCCAGAGATGGTCCTGGTAGAGCTGCTGGCGGCCGGTGAGCGTCCGCCACGGGATCAGCTCGTGGACATTGGTGTAGCCGGCGTTGTAGCAGACCTTCTCGCTCTCGATCCCCGACCAGGTCGGCGACGAGATGATCTTCCGCGGCTGGGCCTGGATGTCGCGGAAGCGGATCTTCTCGTCCTCCTTGGGGAGGGCGAGGTGGGCGTGCTCGCGGCCCGTGAATTTCGATAGGGCCTCCCACGCCTTCACCGCGACCTCGCCGTTGGTCTCGGGGGCGAGCATGAGGATCACCTCGGTCGCGTCGATGTCGCTTTCGATCCGCGGCAGCCCCTTCGCCGGCCCGTCGTGGTGCACGCCGTTCAGCGCGGCGAGCGCCTCGACCTCCTGGCCGGTCTTCCAGGCGATGCCCTTGCCGCCGTTGCCGATCTCGCTCAGGAGCGGACCAAGGGCGGTGAAGCGGGCATGGAGATTAGGGTAGTCGCGGGTAACCACCGAGACCGCCGGCATCGTCCGGCCGGGGATCGGATCGACCTCGCCGCGCTTCCAGTCGAGGACGTCGAAGGGCTGGGCGATCTCGCCGGGCGTGTCGTGCTGGATCGGGGTCAGCCCCACATCCTTCTCGACGCCGAGCACTTCCGGCGCAACCTCGGAGAAGGCCTTGGCGATCCCCTTGTAGATGTCCCAGTCCGAACGCGACTCCCATGCCGGGTCGGTCGCGGCCGACAACGGATGAATGAAGGGATGCATGTCGGACGTGTTGAGGTCGTTCTTCTCGTACCAGGTGGCAGTCGGCAGCACGATGTCGGAATAGACGCAGGTCGTCGACATGCGGAAGTCGAGGGTGACGAGAAGGTCGAGTTTGCCCTCCGGCGCCTCGTCGTGCCAGACGACCTCGCAGTTGCGAACGGCTCCTTCGGCACCGAGGTCCTTGCCCATGACGCCGTGGCGAGTGCCGAGGAGGTGCTTCAGGAAATACTCGTGTCCCTTGCCCGACGAGCCGAGGATGTTCGAGCGCCACACGAACATGTTGCGCGGCCAGTTGTCCGGATGGTCCGGGTCCTGACAGGACAATTCGAGCGCGCCGGATTTCAGCCCGCCCGCGACATAGTCCTTCACGTCGAGGCCGGCCGCCTCGGCGGCCCCCGCGATGTCGAGCGGGTTCTGCCGGAGCTGCGGCGCGGACGGCAGCCAGCCCATCCGTTCGGCGCGGACGTTGTAGTCGATGAAGCTGGTCTCCCAGTCTCCCTCCGGCGCGGTCGGCGACAGGATCTCGCTCGCGGTCAGCGTCTCGTAGCGCCACTGGTCCGTGTGGGCGTAGAAGAACGACGTCGAGTTCTGCTGGCGTGGCGGCCGCGACCAGTCGAGCCCGAAGGCGAGCGGTGTCCAGCCGGTCTGCGGGCGAAGCTTCTCCTGGCCGACATAGTGGGACCAGCCGCCACCCGACTGGCCCACCGCGCCGCAGAACACCAGGAGGTTGATCACCCCCCGGTAGCCCATGTCCATATGGTACCAGTGGTTCATGCCCGCGCCGATGATGATCATCGAGCGGCCGTTGGTCTTCTCGGCGTTGGTCGCGAACTCGCGCGCGACAGTGACGATCGCGTCGCGCTTCACCCCGGTGATGCGCTCCGCCCAGGCCGGCGTGAAGGGTACGTCGTTATCGTAGGAGGACGCGACATTGTCGCCGCCGAGGCCGCGATCGATGCCGTAATTGGCCATCATCAGGTCGTGGACGGTCGCCACCTTGGCGGTGCCGCCGTCGGCGGTGGCGATGGTGCGAACCGGCACGTTCCGGGTCAGGATCTCGCCGTGGTCGGTGGCAACGAAGTGTTCGGTCGCGCGGCCACCGAAATAGGGGAAATCGACCGCCGCGATCTCGGCATCGGGAGCGGCGAGTGTCAGCCGCAGGCGCGTGTCGCTCCCCTGTCCGTCCTTCTCCTCAAGGTTCCACTTGCCGGCCTCGCCCCAGCGATAGCCGACAGAGCCGAGCGGGGCGACCATCGCCCCGGTCACATCGTCGATCGCGACCGTCTTCCATTCCGGATTGTTGGCCTCGCCGAGGCCGCCCGGCAGCTCCGACGCGCGGAGAAGGCGCTCGGGCACGTACCGCCCGTCGCGCTCGACCAGCCGGACGAGGAACGGCATGTCGGTGTAGCGCCGCGCGTAGTCGGCGAAGTAGGGCACCTCTCGCTCGAGGTGATACTCGCGGAGGATCACGTGGCCCATGGCGAGCGCCAGCGCGGCGTCCGTCCCCTGCTTGGGGTTCAGCCAGATGTCGGCGAACTTGGTCGCCTCGGCGTAGTCCGGGCTGACGACGGCGCTCTTGGTGCCCTTGTAGCGGACCTCGGTGTAGAAATGCGCGTCGGGCGTCCGCGTCTGCGGCACGTTCGAGCCCCAGACGATGATGAAGCCGGCATTGTACCAGTCGGCGCTCTCGGGCACGTCGGTCTGCTCGCCCCAGGTCTGGGGGCTCGCCGGCGGCAGGTGGCAGTACCAGTCGTAAAACGACATGCAGACGCCGCCGAGCAGCGACAGGTAGCGCGCGCCGGCGGCGTAGGAGACCATCGACATCGCCGGGATCGGCGAGAAGCCGATGACGCGGTCGGGCCCGTGTTTCCGCACGGTATAGGCGTTGGCGGCGGCGACGATCTCGTTGACCTCGTCCCACGTCGCGCGCACGAACCCGCCATGGCCGCGGATCGCGGTGTAGGACTTCCGCCTGTCCGCGTCCTCGACGATCGACGCCCACGCTGCGACCGGCGAGAGACCGGCCCGCGCCGCGCGCCACAGCCGGAGCAGCCGGCCGCGGATCATCGGGTATTTCACCCGCGCGCCGGAATAGAGGTACCAGCTGTAGGAGGCGCCGCGCGAACATCCGCGCGGCTCGTGGTTGGGCAGGTCGGGCCGGGTCCGCGGGTAGTCGGTCTGCTGCGTCTCCCAGGTGACGATGCCGCCCTTGACGTAGATTTTCCACGAGCACGAGCCGGTGCAGTTCACCCCGTGGGTCGAGCGCACGATCTTGTCGTGCTGCCAGCGCTGACGATAACCGTCCTCCCAGGAGCGGTCCTCCGCCGTGACCACGCCATGGCCGTTCGAGAAGCTGCCGACATTCTTCCGGAAGAAGGTCAGGCGGTCGAGGAACTGAGACATGAGGCTGTTGGCTCCCGTCAGGTGGCGGTGGCTAAGCGGGCCGAGCGCCGGGCACGCTCGACGTCGTGGAGAAGGCCGCCGGGGCGCGCATAGACGACCCAGGTGAGGGCCAGGCAGATCACGTAGAAGGCGAGGAAACCCCAGAGCGCGACCTCGGCGCCGCCGGTCATCGCGATCGACGAGCCGAAGCCCTTGGGGATGAAGAACGCACCGAAGGCGGCGATGGCGGAGGTGAAGCCGGTGATGGCGGCCGCTTCCTTCTCCGCCTGGCGGCGTCGGGCGGCCGGGTCCGCGTCGGGCATCAGCCTGTCCATCTCGCGGGCGCTGATCGCGGGGATCATCTGGAACGTCGAGGCATTGCCGACGCCGGTCGCGAAGAAGAGGACGAGGAAGGAGGCGAAGAACCCCCAGTAAGCTCCCGGTCGATCCTTGATGCCGATGAACCACAGCACGCCGCCGACACCGATCATCATCAGGACGAAGACCCACAGAGTGACCCGGGCCCCGCCGAAGCGGTCGGCGATCCAGCCGGTGCCCGAGCGTGACAGGGCGCCGACGAGCGGACCGAGGAAGGCGAACTGGAGCGCGTTGACCTCGGGGAACAGCATCGCGCTGAGGAGCGGGAACGCCGCCGAGTAGCCGATGAACGAGCCGAATGTGCCGGTATAGAGCCAGCACATGATCCAGGTGTGGCGGCGCTCGAAGATCACCGCCTGTTCGGCGAAGGAGGCGCGCGCCGAGGCGATGTCGTTCATGCCGAACCACGAGGCGAAGGCCGAGAGCGCGATGAACGGCACGAACACGAAGCCGGCGTTCTGCAGCCACATCGGGGCGGGTCCCGTCGGGCCGGCGACCATCTGCGGGTCGCCGCCGAACCAGCCGAAGACGCTCGCGGTGATGGCGATCGGCACGACGAACTGGACGACGCTGACCCCGAGATTACCGAGCCCGGCATTGAGGGCGAGCGCGTTGCCTTTCTCGGCCTTCGGGAAGAAGAACGAGATGTTCGCCATGGACGAGGCGAAATTGCCGCCGCCGAAGCCACAGAGCAGCGCAAGCCCGAGGAGGACAACGTAGGGCGTGTCGGGATTCTGGACCGCATAGCCGATGCCCACCGCCGGGATGACCAGCGACCAGGTCGTCACGGTCGTCCACAGCCGGCCACCGAAGATCGGGACCATGAACGAGTAGAAGACCCGGAGCACCGCGCCCGAGATGCCCGGCAGGGCCGCGAGCCAGAAGAGCTCGTCGGTGGTGAAGGCGAAACCGACCTGCGGCAGTTTGGCGACGACCACGGACCATACCTGCCAGACGGCGAACGACAGAAGCAGCGCGGGAATCGAGAGCCAGAGATTGCGGCGCGCGATCGCCCGCCCTGTACGTTCCCAGAACGTCGGGTCTTCCGGACGCCAGTCGGTGAGGACCTTCCGCTCGACCCGCGGCGCGAGCACCGGCTCGGGCATGCCCTGCATCTCGGGGAACGGCGGCAGCTTCGCGAACTCGGCCCCGGCCGCGGCGCGCTCCATCTGGCGGACCGCGACGTGCATCCAGATCAGTGCGCCGGCGACGATGACGAACAGCAGCATGAAGCAGCTCGTCCAGAGGCCAGTGAGGTCGAGAAGGACGCCGAACAGGATCGGCAGGATGAAGCCGCCAAGGCCGCCGATCATCCCGACCAGACCGCCGACGGAGCCGACGTGTTCGGGGTAGTAGGCGGGGATGTGCTTGTAGACTGCGGCCTTGCCGAGGGCCATGAAGAAGCCGAGCACGAAGATCGTGACGATGAACGGCACGAGGCCCATCTCGACATGGAACGCGATCGTACCGTCGGCGCCATGGACCACGTAGTCGGTCGGGGGATACGACAGGATGAACGTCGCCGCCACCGATACGAGGAAGGTCCAGTAAAGGACGCGGCGGGCGCCGTAGGTATCGGACAGGTGGCCGCCATAGACGCGAAACAGCGACGCCGGCACGGAAAACACGGCGGCGATGATGCCTGCGGTCTCGATGCGCAAGCCGTAGACGTTGACGAGATACTGGGGAAGCCAGAGGGCGAGCGCCACGAACGCGCCGAATACAAAGAAGTAATAGAGCGAGAAGCGCCAGATCTGGACGTTCTTCAGCGGTGCGAGTTCGAGCCACGCGCTCTTCGGGCGGACCCCCGTCCGACGCCGCTCCTCGATCACCGGATCATCCCGGGTGGTGAACCAGAACACCAGCGCCGTCAGCGCCAGCGCGGCGGCCCAGACCTGCGCCACGGCCTCCCAGCCGAGCGCGACCATCACGAGCGGCGCAAGAATCTTGGTGACAGCGGAGCCGACATTGCCGGCGCCGAAGATGCCAAGCGCCATGCCCTGCTTTTCCTTGGGGTACCAGCGCGAGACATAGGCGACCCCGACAGCGAAGGAGCCGCCCGCGATGCCGACTCCGAGGGCCGCGATCAGGATCTGCGGATAGGTGTGAGCGTAGGAAAGCAGGAACGTGGCGGTCGCAGCAGCGAGCATGGTGAGCGTGAAGACGAGCCGACCACCGTAGCGGTCCGTCCATATGCCGAGCGCGACGCGGCTCAGGGAGCCGCTGAGTATTGGTGTGCCGACCAGCAGCCCAAACTGTGCCTCACTGAGGCCAAGCTCCTCGCGAATGCGGATGCCGATGATCGCGAAGATCGTCCAGACGGCAAAGCAGACCGTGAAAGCCACGGTGCTCATCCCAAGAATCTGACCTGCTCCCGGTTGCGTCGCATCGCGCATTTCTGGGTTCCCCCGGTACGCCAAAGGACACTCGACGTACTAGCTGTGGAGCGACTGACGATCCTTGATGTGCATCAAAGTGATATTTGACTAATGTCACACACTGACCAGAGCGCAGTTCAGCAGTCGAGGTGTCGACGGGATGGCAGCAACGGAAAGCGGGAAAGGCTTCATGCCGGAAGACCTGCCACTCCTCCAGGGCCTGTCGCCAAGGTTGCAGCAAGAGCTAGTTGCCAATTCGGTTCAGCACAGCGTCGCGTCCGGCACCGTCATCTTCGAGCAGGGCGAACTACCGACCTTCCAGATCATCGTAATGTCCGGATCTGCCCACCTGCTGGGCAGCTCCTCCGCGGCGCGCCAGGTGCTCATAGAGGTCGTTCAGCCACCAGAGCTGATAATCCCCGCGGCGGTGGTCACCGGAGCGCCGTACCTGATGGGTGCGCGCGTGCCGGAGGCTTCGCGCCTCCTGATGATCCATGCAGCGACCTTCCGGTCAGCTGTGGCGGAGGACACCGTCCTTGCGCGAGCCGTCATCGACAGCCTCGCCCGTCAGTTCCGGCGCATGGTCCGTCAGGTGAAGAGCCTCAAACTACGCACCGCGCCCGAGCGCGTAGGCTGCTATCTTCTGGCGTTGGCACGCAGTCAGGGAAACCCCGAACGCGCTGTGCTGCCCTATGAGAAGAACCTCATCGCGTCGGAACTCGGGATGACGCGGGAGTCATTTTCTCGCGCCCTGTCGGCGTTGGAGAAGTCGGGCGTGCGCGTGAAGGGTCAAACAATATTCATCGACGACGCTTTGTCACTCGCGTCGAAATGCTCGCCAGATCCCCTTATCGATGGGGAAGATTAGAGCGGACAAGGTGGGGTTCTCTTATGGCGACGGCGCGAGTGGTCGAAGACTACCTGTCGTCGACCCGTCGCTGCTACCTCCCCCGGCAACCGGCCAACGGCATCGCGCCATGGCCATCCGACTTGCCAAAGGAGGCATCAGCCATGGCTTACTTCACCGCACCGGCGACCACCGCCGTCAACTTCGCGACAGCCCTTTCGAACCTGGGCGCGCTTACCAACATCGCCACCATCTATAGCCAGCAGAACGCGGCGGGTTTCTTGCCGGTAAACACCGCTTCAACGGCGGTCTTCATGTTGTCGTAGATGCCCCGGCGCGTGACGCTGCCGAACGCCTGGAAGGCCCGGGCGTGAGCATCGAACACCATCTCCTGGGTCTCCCGCGGATAGGCCCGGATGTAGAACCGGCAACTATGGCAGAGCCGCACGTGCGCCACCTTCACCGTCAGCGGCGTGCCGCCGATCTCGACCTGTTCGTGGCTCCAGTCGAACTGGTAGGCGTCGCCCGGCGCAAAGCTCAGAGGTACGAAGGCCTCAACCGGAGAGCTCACACCCCGGCGTTGGACCGACCAGCGTCCTGCATAGCACCGCACCGCGTCGTAGCCGCCGCCATAGCCCTCCCGGCTGAGCAGATCGGTGATCCGCATCAGTGTCAGCCGATCCTTGCGCGCCCCTGACGCATTGGCCTCCAGCAGTCCCTCCAGCCGCTCGATGAACGGCCCCAGCTTCGGGTGCGGCTGCTCGCGCCGCTCGTACTCCGGCGCCGTATCCCCCGACCGCAGGATCTTGCGCACCGTGTTGCGCGCCAGGCCCATCTCCCGCGCGATCGTCTTCACGCCCTTGCCCCGCGCGAAGTGCTCGCGCCGGATCTTCGGCACCGTCTCCACTACCAACATCCCCGTCTCGATCCGCGGCTACACAAGCCGCCGATCTGGCCATCAAAGCCTCAAGGACAGGGGGTCATTGGTGGACGCCGATATCCCCGAGATGGGGGTCACTTTTGTAAGCCGAAACATAAGCAGATGCCGGCGAGCCCGATCCTGCTCGCCGACAAGGGCTACGACAGCAACGCGATCCGTCACAAGGACGAGGGCAAGGGTACCATGCCCAACATCCCGCCGAGAGCCAATCGCCGCTGGAAGAACTGCTTCTCGCCGTTCCTCTATCGCGATCGCAACGCCATCGAGCGCATGTTCGGAAGGCTCAAGGACTTCCGCCGAATCGCCACCCGATACGACAGATCGGCCACCAACTTCCTCGCCGCCGTATGCATCGCCGCAACCGTCAGCTACTGGTTATGAGTCCGGAGCCTAGGACCCGGGAGACGAAGTCCGAGGCTCCCCAGCCCCACCCGCATTCGGCTCGAGTCAGATTACGCCCAGCGCTTCCATCGCGTCGGCGACCCGGACAAAGCCGGCGATATTGGCACCAAGGACGTAGTCGCCCGGTGCGCCATATTCGTCAGCGGTCCCCGCGCAAAGGTCATGGATGTTGGCCATGATCTCGGCGAGGCGCGTCTCAGTGCGCTCGAAGGTCCAGCTGTCGCGCGAGGCGTTCTGCTGCATCTCGAGAGCCGAAGTCGCGACGCCGCCCGCATTGGCCGCCTTGCCCGGTCCAAACAGCACCCTCGCTTCGCGGAAGGCGCGTACTGCATCCGGGGTCGACGGCATGTTGGCGCCTTCGCCAACCGCGATCACGCCGTTCCGGATCAGTGTTCGGGCGTCACGGCCGGTCAGCTCGTTCTGCGTCGCCGACGGCATCGCGACATCACAGGGGACGTCCCAAATCGACCCACCCTCGATGTGGC
>JAEVZM010000031.1 GCA_023392225.1 Pseudomonadota bacterium | reverse complement strand
CCCCCCCCCGGGGGTCTCCAGACAGGTCGGTAGCTTCCATCGGCTCTTTCCAGTCGGATATCGCGGGGAAGTGACCGGCTGCGCTTACGTCCGCAGTTGACGGCGGCGCCCTCGCTCTCTCACCTTGTGCCGGATGCCGAGGGGTGTGCTTCCCGTCGCGCATGGACAAGTGGGATCGGGAGGCTGGAGTTTGCCGGAGGCCGGTCGGAGGATCGAGTGGCTCGTTAGGGAGCCGGGGAGCGAGCCCTCTCCGGACGTCGTGGAGTTCAACGCCGACGAGGCGCATCTCCGCGTCGAACGGCTGCAGCCTTCCGACGGCATCAGCGCCTATCTGTCCGCCGGCGATATCCGCAGCGAGATCGAGATCGATGCCCGCCGTGCCGCGCCGCAGGCACGTCTCTATGGCTTCATCGGGCTCAGCGGCCAGGTCGGGCTCCGCCTGACGGATGGTGTCACCGTCACGATCTGTCCGGGGCGCGCACCGCTCTACATCCCTGCAGATGACCGCGGCCTCATGGTGATGGAGCCGCAGTCCGATCTGCGCCACGCCGGCTACGCCATCCGGCTGGACCGTGTTCGCGAGATGCTGGGCGGCGAGATTCCGGAGCCGCTGTGGGCCTTCATCGAGGGCGAGGGCCGCACGCGTGCGGTCGAGGTCAGGACGACGCGCCAGCTCCGGCATCTCGCCGCATCGCTCGCCTCCTCGCATCTCCGCGGCCCGCTGCGGCTCATCTACATGGAAGGCGTCATCCTGCAGCTGTTCGCCATCCATGCCGCTTCCGCGGGACTGATTGCCGAGCAGCCCGCGCGCGAGCTCTCCAGCCGGGACAGGCGCGCGATCGAGGGCGCCCGGCAGCGCCTGCTCGAGGACATGGCGAATCCCCCGGGGCTCTCGGCCCTCGCAGCAGAGACCGGCCTCGGTATCAAGGCGCTCAATGCGGGGTTCCGGTCCCTCTACGGCCGCACCGTATACGAGGTGCTGCGGGACGAGCGGCTCGATCATGCGCGCATGGCGATCGAGGCCGGTGGACTCAGCATCCGGGAGATCGCCGGCCGCGTCGGCTACAGCCACGTGAGCAACTTCACCAATGCCTTCAGCCGCCGTTTCGGGGCGCCGCCGCGGCGATTTCAGAAGTCGCAGCGTCCCCATCGCCCGCGGCAGGAGGCACCGCCGGCTAGCGATCCTTCCTGACGGACGTCACAAGGCGCGAGGCAGCAGGTCCGGAAGGGCGGGACGGTCGTTCCCGTCGGGTGGTGAGCCCGCTTCGCGCGCCGGAGCGGGCTTATCCGTCGGCCCGCAGCCGCCTCAGATCCGCCGGGACCGCCAGGTGATCAGCCGTTCGGCGAGGAGCGCGAGGATGATGATCGCGCCGATCGCAGTGCCCTGCCAGAACGGAGAGACGCCAAGCAGGTTGAGGCCGTTCCGGATCATCACCATGATCAGCACGCCCATCAGCGTGCCGACGATCGAGCCGCGGCCGCCATAGAGGCTGGCACCGCCGATCACCACCGCGGCGATGGCGTCGAGCTCGAGCTGATTGCCCCCGATCGGGTCGGCCGACATGATCTGGGCCAGCGAGAAGGTCATCGCCACCGCGGCGAGGGCGCCCGAGGCGACGTAGGGAAAGATCGAGTAGTAGAGCGTGTTGAGGCCGGCGGCGCGCGCCGCCTCGATGTTCGAGCCGACTGCATAGATCGTCCGGCCGCCCTTGGTGTAGGTGAGCCAGTACCATGTGGCGAGATAGAGCCCGAGCAGGAAGATGACGTTGACCGGGATGCCCAGCACCGTCGTGTAGACGATGTCCTGGAGACCCATGGGCAGGCCCGAGAGCGAGCGCTGGCCCGAGACGATGTAGGCGAGGCTGCGGGCGATCGCCATCACGCCGAGCGTGACCACGAAGGGGGCCAGCCCGAACACGGCGATGAGGATACCGGACAAGAGGCCGATGAAGGCGCCGCAGGCGACGGCGAGCACAATCGCCACCGGGATCGGCAGCGCTTCCTTGAGCAGAATGGCGAGGATGATGCCGCAGAAGCCGGCCACCGAGCCGACCGAAAGGTCGATGCCGCCGGTGAGGATCACGAGCGTCATGCCGACCGCGACGATGCCGAGCACCACCGACTGGTCGAGGATGTTGAACAGGTTTCGCTCGGTGAAGAAGTGCGGCGAGATCAGCGTGAGGATCACCGCCAGCGCGATGGCGAGGCCGAGCATCCGGAATTCGAGCGAGTTGACGAACTTGGGCATGGCAATGGACCGGTTGGACGCTGTCATGCGTCGATGTCTTCGGATTGGGGCGTCTCGAACATCGCGGTCATCCGGGCCGATACGGCCTCGGGATCCGCGATCGTCTTTCCCGGCGGCAGGCTGAGGCCGATCCAGCCGAGGTCGTGGCCGCGGCGGTTGGACAGGCGGGTGAGAAGGGTCGAGCGGCCGTCGGCTTCGGTGACGAGGCCCGGCGCGCGCTGCGCGAGGGCCGTCGGGATCGGGGTTTCCGAGGCGGCGTAGAGATGGCCGGCGGCGAGGCCCATCGCGGCGTCCGCGCCGCTCTCGGCGACGGTGAGGCAGACCAGCTGGTCGCCCTCGATCAGCCCCCAGAAGGCAGTGCCGCCATGGGCCGCGACGAGCTCGCGCAGCAGCCGGGCATTGCGCTCGGCGGAGCTGCGCGGGGCAGCGAGCAGCGTCAGGCTCTCTTCGGTGAGGCGCGACGCGGGCAGGTCGGCGATGGTGTAGCCGTCGCTCATCACCACGATGCGCTCGCAGAGCCCGAGGATCTCCTCGAAGTCGGACGAGATCACCACCACCGCGATGCCGCGCTCGGCGACCTCGCGGAGCAGCTCGTAGATCGCCTGCCGGGTGCCGATGTCGACGCCCTTCGTCGGCTCGTCGAGGATCAGGACGTCCGGCTCGATCAGCAGCCAGCGGGCGATGATCACCTTCTGCTGCATGCCGCCGGAAAAGTGGAGGAGGCTCGCGTCCATGCGGTTGGCCGGCAGCCCGAGCCGCTCGATCAGCGCCTCGGCCTCCTTGCGGCGCGCCGAGAAGCCCCTCCCGAAGCCGCGATGCTTGCCCATCTGGGCGAGGAACAGGTTCTCCCCGACATTCATGTCGGGGATGATGTTCTGGCGCCGCCGGTCCTCCGCGACCATGCCGATGCCGGCGCTGATCGCCGCGATCGGGCTGCGCGGGTGGATCTCGTGGCCGCGCATGACGATCCGGCCGCCGGCCCGGTGGCGCAGGCCGAAGATCGCCTCGGCGCTTTCCGAGCGGCCGGCACCGACCAGGCCGCCGAGGCCGAGGATTTCGCCCTTCCTGACCGAGAACGAGACGTCGCGCACCCGCGGTGGGGCGCTGAGCCCGGTGACTTCGAGCACCACCGGGCGGTCGTCCGTCCCGGTGGCGGGTGCGGGCCGGCGGTAGACGTTGCCGATGTCGCGGCCGACCATGTGGCGGATGATGTCGGTCTGGGTGAGGCCGGTGGTCGGCACGTCCTCGGCGACGGTCTTGCCTTCGCGCAGGATCGTCACCCGGTCGGTGATGGCGTAGACCTCTTCCAGGCGGTGCGAGACGAAGGCCAGCGCCTTGCCGCTGTCCCTGAGCTTGGCCATGATCTCGAACAGCCGATCGACCTCGGTGGGGGAGAGCGAGGCAGTCGGCTCGTCGAAGATCACCAGGTCGGCATTGAGGGCGAGCGCCTTGGCGATCTCGACCAGCTGGCGCTGCGCTGCCGACAGCCGGCGGACCTCCATGTCGAGCGGCAGCACGTGCTCGTGGCCGAGCTCGCCGAGGATGGCCTGGGCCTCCTGGCGGAGCTTGCCGAAGGAGAGGCGCCCGCGGCGACCATAGCTCGGCAGGAAGATGTTCTCGAGCACGCTCATGTCGGGCGCGAGATTGGTCTCCTGGGCCACCAGCGCGATGCCGGAGCGCAGCGCCTCGCGGGCCGAGCCGAGCGCGAGCGGCGCGCCGCGGAAGCGGAGCTCGCCGCTGGTCGGCGGCAGCTGGCCGCAGATGATGCGCGACAGGGTCGACTTGCCGGCACCGTTGGCGCCGAGCAGTCCGCAGATCTCATAGCGGTAGAGGGTGATCGACGCGTCGCTGAGCGCATAGGCGCCGCCGAACGCGCGGGTCACGTCGCGGGCGACCAGCAGCGGTTCCCTGGTCTTGCTGCTCTCAGCCATCAGCCGGCGCACTCCGGGTCACGATAAACGAGGTCGTCAGAAAAAAGAGTCCGGGGGACGGCGTCCCCCGGACAGGATAGGTGAAGTCGGCTACCGGATCACATCTCGTTCGCGAACACGGTTTCCTTGATGATCGGCAGCTCTTCCTCGATGTTGGTGCTGGTGACGATCTTGATCGGCACCAGGATCTCCTTTTCGGGCGTCTCGCCGTTGAGGAAGGCGATCATCGCCCGGCCGGACTCCTGGCCCATCAGGTAGGGCTGCTGCATGCCGGAGACGACGAGCTCGCCCGACTGGAGCAGCGGCACGAACTCCGGCACGCCGTCGAAGCCGGCGACCAGCACGTCACCGGTGAGGCGGGCCGCCTTCAGCGCCTGGAGCGCGCCGAGGGTCGGGCCGTCGGTCTGCACGAACAGGCCGGTCATGTCCGGGTTGGCCGTGGTCATGTCCTGGACGAACTTGAAGGTCTCGTCGGCGGTGTAGGTCTGCATCTGCTGGAGGCCGGCCTCCTTGGTGATGCCGGCTTCGGCGAGGGCGTCCTTGAAGCCTTTGGTGCGGGCCTGGCCGTTGAGGCGGGCCTGGCTGATGCCGACGATGCCGACGCTGCCGCCTTCCTTGCCGGCCGCCTTCATCGCCTCGGCCAGCGCTTTGCCAACGCCGTTGGCGCCCTGGTAGTTGTCGGAGATGATGAACGAGACATAGTCACCGCTGTCGGTGCCGATGTCGGCGATCACCACCGGGATGTTGGCCTGCTTGGCGAGATCGAGCACGGCCGGGGCGGTCGAGCTGTCGGTCGGCGAGATGACGATGCCGGCGACGCCGCGGGCGATCGCGTCCTTGGCGTTCTCGAGCTGGGTCTGGGCGTTGTTGCCCGAATCGAAGGCCTGGTAGCTGTAGCCGGCCTCGGTCGCGGCGTTCTCGACACCCTTCGACAGGTAGCGCCAGAAGGCGAGGTCGAGGCCCGGCGTGAGGTAGACCAGCTCCTTGGACTGGGCGAGGGCACCGGTCGCGGTCCCGGCGATGCCCGACAGGGCGACGAGGGCGGCGGCGGCAGTGGCGGTGAAAAGACGTCTGGTAAGCACGTTACGTTCCTCCTGTTGCGTCATTCCAAGTTCTCACGAGCAGTCTCTTCCTTGTCCCTCCCTGCGGGCTACGAGAAGAGCTGTTTGGTGGTGGTGTAGATCCGGGTCTCGTGGATCGCGAAGGCCTTTGCCGCAGCCTCCGGGTCGCGGGCCTCGAGCCCGGCGAGGATGGCGCGATGGTCGGCGATGCTCTTGGTGATCCGTCCCCGCTGCGCCACGACACGCCGGCGGTGATCGAGAAGATAGGAGTAGAGGTCGGAAGCCATGTCGGCGAGCACCGCATTGCCGCTGGCGCGGTAGATCGCGGTGTGGAACTCGCGATCGCAGATCAGGAACCGGACAGGATCGTCGCGGGCGGCTTCCTGCCCGGCGATCGACTTGCCGAGCGCCTCGAGCGTTGCCGCGTCGATCCGGAGCGCTGCGGCGCGGGCGACGGTGTCCTCGATCACGAGGCGGGCGCGGTGCACGTCCTCGAGGCTGTAGGCGGCGATGTCGCGGTAGCGGGCGGACTGGACCGCGAGGTCGCCGACGTCGCCGGAAGCGACCACGGTCCGCGTCCCCTGCGCCACCGAGAGGATGCCGCGGGTCGATAGGATCAGGATCGCGCCGCGCACGGTCTCGCGGCTCACCGAGAGGGCGGCGGCAAGCTCGCGCTCGCTGGGCAGCGTGTCGCCCACGTTCAGCACGCCGGTGGCGATGAAGGTCGCGATCTTGCGGACCACGAAGTCCTTCATCGAAGGCTTCGGCACGCCACCGAGCGCAGAGCCGTCGTTGCCGACAAGAGCTAGAAGTTCCATCCCTCCCCCGAGGCTCGGCCACCCTGAACGGGTC
>JAEVZM010000253.1 GCA_023392225.1 Pseudomonadota bacterium | reverse complement strand
CCCCCCCCCCCCCCCCCCCCCCTCGCCGCCCGCCCACGCCACCGGAACGGGCGGCGGCGCCGCGGCCGGTGCCTGCGCGATCGACGCGGATTCCATGACCTCGCTGGCGAAAGCCACGAGCGCGTCGGACGCCCCGGCGTCGGGGCGGAAGAGGTTGGACATCGCGACTATCACCGGGCCCAACGCCTCGCCGCGCTCGGGAAAGTAGCTGATCGAGAAGCCGCGGATGGTCCGTCCCACCGCATGGTAGCGGACGTAGAAGTCGCGGTCCGGGTCGCTGCCGGTGAGCACGAACCAGTCTGCCGTGACCTTCTCGTAGGAGAGGCTGCGTGATTTCCGGTTGGCCAGCCGCCGATAGAGGCTGTCGAGCGTGTAGCCGGTCAGTCGCGCCACCTCGAGCTCGACCGCCCCGTCGGCGGAGGCGAAGCGTCGCCGCATGGAATCGCTTGAGTATTTCGGCGCTACAATCGCGGTCGGAACGCCGTAGGTGACGCCGAGGGAGGGATCGCGACGGATCTCGAAGCCGGCCTCGCCGATGTTGCCCATGGCCTCCTCGATCAGGGCCTCCCATGTCTCCTCTTCGGAGCCCTTGAAGGGATTGCGGTCGAGAAACGCGGAAAGCGCCTGTCGCGTGCGCGGGCCGGCGACGCCGTCGACGACGGCGTTGTAGTCCCCCGTCCAAATGAGGAGGAACTGCAGCAGCGCGGTGTTGTCCATGCGGAACGGCGCTGTCGGCACCGGCGACGCCATGGGTGGAGGCGGGGGCGCGGGCCGGCTGGACGGCGGCATGCGGCGCTGCTCCGCCCGCCGCGACGAGACGCATCCCGCATTGACGTCGTACACTTGGCCCTGCGGGCAGAGCTGCCGGACGCCCTCATGGGCATGATTGACGCGGGCATGGGCAGGCGCCAGGGCCACGCACGCTCCGACACACAAACCAAACAACGCGAAGCGCATCGCGACTGCACGCCTCTCCCCAATCACCCGGGGTCAGCGTACCACTTTCAGCGGTTGTGCCGAGTCTAAATCGCTATCTGGCCGAAGCGATCAACGGAACAGGTTGAACTCGAACTTGCGGCTGATGCCGATGCCGGCGAACCACTGGTCGCGGCTGCCATACTTGACGATGGGGCTGTCGCCGGCGTCGCCGATCAGGCGGTTCCATGAGCCGCGGAGCTGGAGCCGGGTGCGGTCGTCCACCCAGTAGTTCACGGTCGCGGCAAGGCCGGCCGTCTTGAAACCGGCACTCGGCTTGTAGGCGGTGAGGACGTTGCTGCGGGACGCTTCCTTCTCGGTCACGCCGAAATAGGTTTCCATGTAGCCGTCGGAGGCCCAGCTGGTGCGCGGCCCGAACATCAATTCGAAGCGCTGCGACAGGGGCAGGATCAGGTCGGCGCCGATCTCGCCGGTCTGGCCGCTATAGCCGTTGAAGCCCTGGCGAACGGTGGCAAAGCCCCGGAACCAGTCGTAGCGGTAGCCCGCGCCGAGACCGGCCTCGAACGCCCAGTCGATCTTGTCGGTGCCCTTGAGGCTCTTGTCGTCGGACGGGTTGCGGTCGCCGTAGAGATTAAACGACGGATAGACGTAGACGCCACGCGTCTTGGACACGCTCTGCCCGAGGCCGGGAAGGTAGAAGCGGCCGGCTTCGATGATCGGGAACGGCACCGCCATGTACTGGTCGGCACCCGGATAGCGCGGCGTCATCGCCCCGCCGATGCCCAGGTTCATGAGGTACTGCGGCCCCGAGGACGTATCCTCCGCCGCCGCTGGGCCGGCAATCGAAGCAACAGCGAATAAAAGCGGCGCAAGCCAGCGAAGCGGCCGGATCATCCTATCCCCCGAAAAGCCCTCTCTAGTCCCCTATAGGGCTACGTCCGTTAGGAAATGCTATACGCGACTTTTGCTCGAATCGCTCGCGAAAAATGCCTGCGACAGACGGTTGGGACTACCCCGCCGAGGGCGGACAAACCAGGGAGACGGAGGGAGCATGAAGTACGGCGCAATCTACCCGAGCCTCAAGGGCCGGACGGTCCTCATCACGGGGGGCGGCAGCGGCATCGGCGAATCGATCGTCGAGCATTTCGCCGCCCAGGGCTCGAAGGTCGGCTTCCTCGACATCAAGGAGGCGGAATCGAAGGCGCTCGCCGCCCGGCTCAAGCGCAAGCGCCAGACGGTGCATTTCGAGCCGTGCGACCTGACGGACATCGAGGCCGTTCGCCGCGCCATCAAGGCGGTCCGGAAAGCGCTCGGGCCGATCACCGTCCTCGTCAACAATGCCGCCCACGACGAGCGCCACAAGCTCGAGGACGTCACCCCGGAGTATTTCGACGACCGCATCCGGGTGAACCTCCGCCACCAGTTCTTCACGGTCCAGGCGGTGGTCCCGGACATGAAGAAGGCGAAGAACGGCTCGATCATCAACATGGGCTCGACCTCGTGGATGCTGGCCTCGGCCGGCATGCCGGTCTACACCGCCGCCAAGGCCGCCGTGCTCGGCATGACGCGCGGCCTCGCCCACGAGCTCGGCGCGTTCAACATCCGCGTCAACTCGATCGCGCCCGGCTGGATCATGACCGAGCGGCAGAAGACCCTCTGGGTGAAGCCCGGCTCGATCGAGCAGCTGATGAAGGACCAGTGCCTGCAGCGGACGCTCGAGCCGGCCGACATCGCCCGTGCGGTGGTGTTCTACGCTTCCGACGAGGCCTCGGCCTGCACCAACCAGAACATCGTCTTCGACGG
>JAEVZM010000699.1 GCA_023392225.1 Pseudomonadota bacterium | reverse complement strand
CTCCTGACACCACACCGACGTCGGCGCCGCGCCGATCATCAGCCGTGCGGCGTCGAAGGTGTGAATCGCCATGTCGAGGAGGAGGACGTGGTCCATCGCCTCGCGGAAGCCGCCGAAATGCGGGGCGATGAAGAAATCGCAATGGACGCTGGTGAGCGTGCCGATCGCACCGGATTCGATGAAGCGGCGGATGCGGCGGATGCCTGGATGATAGCGCCGGTTCTGGATCACGGCATGGAGCCGCCCCGCCTGCCGGGCGGCACGGACGATCGCCTCGGCATGGGCAAGCGAATCCGCCATGGGCTTCTCGGTGAGGACATGGCAGCCGCGACCGAGAGCCATCAGAGCGAGGTCATGGCGTGCATCGGGCACGACCACGTCGAAGACGATGTCCGGCCGGGTCTCGTCGATGACCGAGGCGGCGTCCGCTCCGACCACGACGGCGCCGAGGCCGAACTCGGCGGCACGGCTATTAGCCCGCGCCACGTCGATGTCGACGAGGCCGACGATCTCAAGGCCTTCGACCTCGCGCACGGCCTCGAGCCATGCGCGGCTCATGAGCCCGCAGCCGACGAGCACAGCTCGCAGCATCCTTCGTTTCCTCCGATGGCCCGCGTTGACCGCGGGTCCTCTCGTCCCGGAGACTTGCGCTCCGTAAACGTTTACGATGGAAACTCAGGTTGCGGCCGTTGTCAATCGGCAACCGAAACGCCTATTGAGCGAATCCCATCCGTCCGGCGAGGCCCCCTTGAGCATCCGCGACCTAGCGCGCCACCTGAATGTGTCGATCGGCACCGTGTCGCGCGCCCTCAACGGCAAGGCGGACGTGAGCGCGGAGACGCGCCGCCGTGTGCTCGCCGCCGCGCATGAGCTCGGCTATTCGCCCAACCAGTCGGGGCGGAGCCTCCGCCAGGGCGTCACCGGCATGATCGCCCTGGTGCTACCGACCAGCGGCAAGATGGCCCTCGCCGACACGATCTTCATGGAGGTGCTGGAAGGCCTTCGCGCCTTCCTCACGGGACGCAATCTCGACCTGATGGTGCTGCTGTCAGGCCCGGAGCAGGATGCCAATGCCTATCTCCGCCGGATCGCGCCACGTCGCCTCGCCGACGGACTGATCATTGCCGAGACCCAGCGCCACGATCCGCGCATCGACTACCTGCTCGAGAAGAACATCCCGTTCGTCAGCTTCGGGCGGAGCGAGTCCGGCGCCGACTACCCGTGGATCGATCTCGATTTCGAGGGCGTCGCCGAGGCCGCCGTCGCCCACCTTGCCGGGCTCGGACACAGGCGAATCGCGGTCGCCACCGCATCGAGCGAGATCAACTACGCCCATCTCTTCGCCAACGCCTTCCGCAGCGCGATCGAGCGGCACGGGCTGGACTTCGACCCCGCGCTGGTCGTGCGTGTCGAGAACAGCGACGATGGCGGCTTCGCGTTCGGCGAGCGCATCTTCTCTATGAGCCGGGTGCCGACGGCCGCGATCCTCGTCAACGAGTTCATGGCGATCGGCCTCTATCGCAGCATGCAGGGACACGGCCTCGTGCCGGGCCGCGACCTTTCCGTGGTCGGCTTCCAGGAGGAGCCGAACAGCCGCCTGCTGACGCCGCGCCTGACCTGCTTCCGCACCGCCCTGCCGGCGCTGGGCGCCCGCCTCGGCGAGGCCCTCCTCGCCACCATCCCGGCGCATGCCCCACCGGAGATCGCCGGACGGGTCATCCAGGAGCTCTGGCCGATGGAATTCGTGCAAGGGGAAAGCGACGCGCCCCCTTAGGCGCGCCGCCAGGCTCTATCGGCGGAGGCCCCCGCCCGAAGCTCAGCAGTCGAGCGTGTGGTCCCGCTCCCACTGGGACAGGTGCCGCATGTAGTTGTTCCAGTCGACGAGCCGGAGCTTGACATAGGCATCGACCAGCTCGTCGCCGAGCGCACCGCGCAGCACCGCCGACTTGTTGAGGAGGCGCACCGCATCGAGGAGGTTGAGCGGCAGCTTCTTCACGTCCGCCGGCGCCTTGTAGCCCTCGGTGTACATGTTGATGTGAAGCGGCTCGCCGGGGTCGGTCTGCTTGGCCATGCCGTCGAGCCCGGCGGCGAGCATCGCCGCCGGCATCAGGTAGGGATTGGCCGCGCCGTCCGGCAGGCGGAACTCGAAGCGGCCGCCTTCCGGCACGCGGATCATGTGGGTGCGGTTGTTGCCGGTGAAGGTCACCGAGTTGGGCGACCAGGTGGCGCCCGACAGCGTCGCCGGCGCGTTGATTCGCTTGTAGGAGTTCACCGTCGGGTTGGTGATCGCGCAGATCTCCTGCGCCGCACCCATCAAACCGCCGATGAAGTGATAGCCGACTTTGGAGAGGCCGAGCGCGTCGCCTTCGTCGTCGAAGGCGTTCTCCGCGCCCTTCCACAGCGAGACATGGGCGTGGCAGCCGCTGCCGGTGAGGTTGGCGAAGGGCGTCGGCATGAAGGTGGCGCGGAAGCCGTTCTTCTCGGCGATCGACTTGACCATGTACTTGAAGAACGCATGGCGGTCGGCGGTGATCAGCGCATCGTCGAAGTTCCAGTTCATCTCGAACTGGCCGTTCGCGTCCTCGTGGTCGTTCTGGTACGGCTTCCAGCCCAGCTCGAGCATGGCGTCGCAGATCTGGGTGATCACGTCGTAGCGGCGCATGAGCGCGGTCTGGTCGTAGCAGGGCTTGGCGGCAGTGTCGGCGCCGTCGCTGATCGCCTGGCCGTCCGGCGCGAGCAGGAAGAACTCGCACTCGACGCCGGTCTTCATCTGGTAGCCCTGCGCCTTGGCCTTGGCGCTGATGTCCTTGAGGACGTTGCGCGGCGCATGCGGCACCGGCTTGCCGTTCATCCACGGATCGGCGGCGAGCCAGCCCACCTCGCGCTTCCAGGGCAGCTGGATGAGGCTGTCCGGATCGGGAATGGCGAAGACGTCCGGGTCGGCCGGGGTCATGTCGAGCCAGCTGGCGAAGCCGGCGAAGCCCGCCCCCGACTTCGCCATGCCGTCGATCGCTGTCGCCGGCACCAGCTTGGCGCGGAGTGTGCCGAACAGGTCGACATAGGAGATCAGGAAATACTTGATCCCGCGCTCGCGGGCGATTTCGGACAGTGCGGTCATGACTTACCCCCGACCTTCTGAGTGCGTCGCATTCTTCGATGGATGATCAGCGTCCCGCCGGCCTCGCAGCGCGGGAAAGACGTCAGGCTGAGGCAAAGCAAGGCGCCTGCCAACCTCCCCGTTCGTGGAGCGTCCACGCCCCGGGGCACGGGCGCGGCGAGCGAGGGCCCACCGCGCCACTGTGTCAGAGCCCCTTGCCCGGGATCCAGCTGGTGCCGGCAAGCGGTACCTGCGCCATTGCCGCCGATTCGACGGTGAGGGCGACGAGGTCCTCGGGCTCGAGGTTGTGCACGTGGCTCTTGCCGCAGGCCCGGGCGATCGTCTGCGCCTCGAGCGTCAGCACCGAGAGGTAGTTGGCGAGCCGCCGGCCGCCGAGCACCGGGTCGAGCCGCTTGGCGAGCTCGGGGTCCTGGGTGGTGATGCCGGCGGGGTCGCGGCCCTCGTGCCAGTCGTCATAGGCGCCGGCCGTCGTGCCGAGCGCCCGGTACTGCTCCTCGAGCTCGGGATCGTTGTCGCCGATCGCGACCAGCGCGGCGGTGCCGATCGACACCGCATCGGCGCCGAGCGCCAGCGCCTTGGCGACGTCCGCACCGTTCCGGATGCCGCCCGAGACGATGAGCTGGACCTTCCTGTGCATGCCGAGGTCCTGGAGCGCCTGCACGGCGGGCCGGATCGCGCCGAGGATCGGCAGGCCGACGTTCTCGATGAAGACCTCCTGCGTCGCGGCCGTGCCGCCCTGCATCCCGTCGAGGACGATCACGTCGGCGCCGGCCTTCACCGAGAGCGCAGTGTCGTAGTAGGGCCGCGCCGCGCCGACCTTGACGTAGATCGGCTTCTGCCAGTCGGTGATCTCGCGGATCTCCTCGATCTTGATCTCGAGGTCGTCGGGGCCGGTCCAGTCGGGATGGCGGCAGGCCGAGCGCTGGTCGATGCCCGGCGGCAGGGTGCGCATGCCGGCGACGCGCTCGGAGATCTTCTGGCCGAGCAGCATGCCGCCGCCGCCCGGCTTGGCGCCCTGGCCGATGACGATCTCGATCGCATCGGCCCGCCGGAGGTCGTCCGGGTTCATGCCGTAGCGCGACGGCAGCACCTGGTAGACGAGGATCTCCGAATGCCCACGCTCCTCCTCGGTCATGCCACCGTCGCCGGTGGTGGTCGAGGTGCCGGCGATGGTCGCGCCGCGGCCGAGCGATTCCTTCGCCTGGGCCGACAGCGAGCCGAAGCTCATGCCGGCAATGGTGATCGGAATCCTGAGGTGGATCGGCTTCTCCGCATGGCGGGTGCCGAGCCAGACGTCCGCGCCGCACTTCTCGCGATAGCCTTCGAGCGGATAGCGGCTGATCGAGGCACCTAGGAACAGAAGGTCATCGAAATGCGGGACCTTCCGCTTCGCGCCGGCACCGCGGATGTCGTAGATGCCGGTCGCCGCGGCGCGGCGGATCTCCGACATCGTATAGGGATCGAAGGTCGCCGACTGGCGCGGAGTGGTGGGGGGTGTGCTGTCCATCAGTAGGCCCCGGCGTGATCGACGTGGAAGTTGTAGAGCTTGCGGGCCGAGCCGTAGCGCTTGAACTCGCCCGGATCGATGGTCCCCTCGAGACCGGCCTCTTTGAACAGCGCGTGCAGCGCCGCCTTGTGCTCGTCCTTGAGCGGCTTCTCGATGCAATCGGCGCCGAGGCTCGCGACGCTGCCGCGCACGAACAGCCGGGCCTCGTAGAGCGAATCGCCGAGCGCGTCGCCGGCATCGCCGAAGACGACGAGATTGCCGGCCTGGGCCATGAAGGCGCTCATGTGGCCGACCGAGCCCTTCACCACGATGTCGATGCCCTTCATCGAGATGCCGCAGCGCGAGGCGGCGTTGCCGTCGATGCGAAGGAGGCCGCCGCGGCCGGTGGCGCCGGCCGCCTGGCTGGCATCGCCCTCGACATGAACGAAGCCCGACATCATGTTCTCGGCGACGCCGGTGCCGGCGCTGCCATGGACGACCACCGTCGCCAGCTTGTTCATGCCGGCGCAGTAGTAGCCGACAGAGCCGTTGACCTCGACCGTAACCGCGGCGTCGAGCCCGGCGGCGATGGCGTGCTTGCCGGCGGGATTGTCCACGAGCCAGTGTCGCTCGTTGGTATCGGGGCGTAGCTTGTGCAGCGCCGCGTTCAGCTCGCGGAGCGTTGCCTTCGCGAGATCGACCTCAGGCATCAGCGTTCCCAGAAATAGACGGTGGAGGGCTCGGGCTCCCAGACCCGCGCCTTCTCGATGCCCGGCAGGACGGCGAGGGCGCGGTACTCGGAGCCGAAGGCGACATACTGGTCGGTCTCGGCCATGACCGCCGGCTTGCAGGCGATGCCGTCGCGAAGCACGCCGAAGCCGTTCTCGGTGCCGACCACGAAGGTGTAGAAGCCGTCAAGATCGGACAGGCTGTCCTCGAGCGCCTCGCCGAGCGAGCGCCCCTCGCGCATCTTCCACGAGAGATAGGCGGCGGCCACCTCGGTATCGTTCTCGGTCTCGAAGGCGAAGCCCTCACGACGGAGAACCCGACGCATGTTGTTGTGGTTGGAGAGCGACCCGTTGTGAACGAGGCACTGGTCGGCGCCCGTCGAGTAGGGATGGGCGCCGTCCGTGGTGACCGCCGATTCCGTCGCCATCCGGGTGTGGCCGATGGCGTGCGTGCCCTGCATGGCGGCGAGGCCGAAGCGATCGGCGACCGTCTCGGGCAACCCGACTTCCTTGTAGAGCTCCATCCGATGGCCGCGGCCGACCACGTCGATCTCCGGCGCCTCGTCGGCGAGCCAGGCGACGAAGCCGTCCGCCTCGGCCGCCGGGACGCTCACCACGACATGGGTGTCGTGATGGTCGGCCGTGGTGCCGGCGAAGGCCGACTTGATCCGCTCGACGACCGCCGCGACCGCCGACGGGCTCTTGCCGCGCAGCGTGAACTTGGCGCTGTCGCCCTTGCCCGAGCCATAGACCGCGAAGCCGGCGCTATCCGGCCCGCGGTCCGACATGGTGGCGAGCATGGCGGCGGTCAGCCGCCCGAGCTCCGGCTCGAGCGCCGGGTCCTTGAGAAAGATTCCTACGATGCCGCACATGGGCGCTTTCCCCTCGAATGGGAGGTGTTGTCCATGATGTACGAGGTCGCTGCACGTCCGTCAATGCAGGGAAACCAATTTTCCCCACAGGAAACGACTCATGCCCTTCGGCAAAGCCAATGACAGGCCGATTGACTCCGGCCGAACGCTCATTCCATATTCGCGGAAATAGAAACTTCGTTCCAAGGAGGAGCGCGCAGTGGAAGTACGTCTCGACGGCAAGGTCGCGCTGGTCACCGGCGCGACGCAGGGCGTCGGCGCCACCATCGCCGAGACCGCGGCCCGCGCCGGGGTCGCTGGCCTCCTACTCACCGGACGCGACGCGACGCGCGGCGCGGCGATGGCAGAGCGCCTTCGGGCGCACGGGCCCGAGACCCACTTCCTGCCCGCTGATCTTGCCGAGCCGGATGCGCCGGGCCGCATCGTCGACCATTGCCTCGACCGCTTCGGACATGTCGACCTGCTGGTCAACGCCGCCGGCCTCACCGACCGCGCTTCGGTGCTCGATGCCGATTTCGACGTCTGGGCGAAGCTCTTCGACGTCAATGCCCGGGCGCCGTTCTTCCTGATGCAGGGCGTGATCCGGGCGATGCGCGCCCGCGGCAAGGGCGGCAGCATCGTCAACATCCTTTCGATGAACGCCCATTGCGGCACGCCCGAGCTCGCCGTCTACTCGGCGACCAAGGGGGCGCTCGCCACCCTCACCCGCAACGCCGCCAATGCCCACCGCGCCGACCGCATCCGCGTCAACGGCATCAACATGGGCTGGGTGGCGACCGACGGCGAGAAGGTGATGCAGGCCGAGACCCTCGGCTTCGGCGGCGACTGGATCGAGAAGGCCCATGCCGGCCAGCCCTTCGGCCGGCTGGTCAGTGTCGAAGAGGTGGCGAACCTTGCGATCTTCCTGCTCGCCGATGCCTCCGGGCCGATGACCGGCGCGCTGGTCGACCAGGAGCAGTGGGTGGTCGGAGCGCCGCGATGAACGACGCCCTCCGCATGACCGCCGCCCTCCGTCCCGGGCTGCTGCCGCACCTGCCGGCCACCGTTCGCCGGCCGGCCTACGACCGCAGCGCCCTCCGCGCCGGAATGGCGCATCTCGGGGTCGGCGCGTTCCACCGCTGCCACCAGGAGGAGTTCACCGACGACGCGCTCGAGCAGCGCTTCGACCGCTGGGGCGTCATCGGCATCAACATCCGGCCGCCGCGGCTCGGCGCCACGCTCGCCCCGCAGGACGGCCTCTATACCCGCCTCCTCCGCGACGGCGACAAGGTCGATGCCCGCGTCATCGGCTCGCTGCTCGCCGTGGTCGACAGCCAGGACGACCCGGGGCCGGCGCTCGCCACGCTTGCCGCGCCGGAGATCGACGTGGTGACCATGACCGTCACCGAGAAGGGCTATTGCCACCAGCCCGCCACCGGTCAGATCGATCCGGCGCATCCCGACATCGTCCACGACCTCGCCCATCCCGACCGGCCGCGGAGCGTGCCGGGGCTGGTGCTGGCGGCGATCGAGCGACGGATGCAGTCGCACGGCCAGCCAATCAGCTTCATCTCGTGCGACAACATCCCCTCCAACGGCGCGATCCTCGCCGCCGTGGTCGGCGCCCTCGCCGAGCGCCGGGGCGCCGGCGTGGTCGATTGGATCGCCGACAACGTCGCCTTCCCCGAGACCATGGTCGACCGGATCGTGCCGGCGACCACCGCGTCCGACCTCGTCTTCGTCACCGAGAACTACGGTTATGCCGATACCGCGGTGGTGGTCGGCGAGCCCTTCCGGCAATGGGTGATCGAGAACCGCTTCGCGGGCCGCACGCCGCCGTGGGCGCTGTCCGGCGCGACGTTCGTCGACGACGTGATGCCGTTCGAGTTGATCAAGATGCGCGTGCTCAATGCGGCGCAGACCTCGTTCTGCTATCTCGGCCTGCTCGCCGGCCACGAGCACACCTGCGACGACATGACGGACCCGCTGCTCACCGGCCTGGTCCGCCGTATGCTCATCGAAGAGACCCTGCCATTGCTGCCGCCGGTGCCGGGCGTCGATCCGCTCGCCTATCTCGAGCAGACCTACGCCCGGCTCCGCAACACGGCGATCCGCCATCGCAACCACCAGATCGCCACGGACGGGTCGCGAAAGATCGTCCAGCGCATCCTCAACCCGATCCGCGACCGGCTCGACGCCGGCGGCGAGGTCGAGCGGCTGACGGTGATCGTCGCGGCCTGGATGACCTATCTCGTCCTCGCCTCGGAACGCTTCGGGCGACGCTGGACGGTGGAGGATCCCTTCGCCGCCGAGGGCGCGGCCATCGCCGACCGCATCGGCCACGACACGGCGGCCCTCACCGACGCGTTCCTGGCGCATGAGGCGATCTTCGATGCCGCGCTCGCGTCGCGCCCTGCCTTCCGTGAGCCGGTTGCACGCCATCTCGCGGGACTGCTATCGCCCGACCCGGTTGCCTATCTCCGGCAGATCGAGGGCTGACAAAACTCTGGGAGGATGACGTGAAGCTCGGTTTCCTGACCGCACCATTTCCGGACACGCCGCTCAACGAGGTCGCCGACTGGGCGACGTCGGTCGGCTTTGAGGCGCTCGAGATCGCCTGCTGGCCGCGCTCGAGCGGAGCGACCCGCCGCTACGCCGGCACCAGCCACATCGACGTCGATGGACTCGGCGAGTCCGAGGCGAAGGACATCGTCGGCGCGCTCGCGGCCCGCAACGTCACCGTCTCGGCGCTCGGCTACTATCCCAACCCGCTCGCCCCCGATGCCGAGCACCGCAAGACGGTGATGGCGCATCTCCGGAAAGTGATCGCCGCCGCCCGGCTGATGGGCGTCCCGGTCGTCAACACCTTCTGCGGGGGCGACGCCTCGAAGACGCTCGATGTCAACTGGCAGGACGCGGAGACCGTCTGGCCCGAGACGCTCGACTTCGCCCGCGACCAGGGCGTCAAGCTCGCCTTCGAGAACTGCCCGATGCTGTTCTCGAACGACGAATGGCCAGGCGGCCACAACATCGCCTACTCGCCCTATATCTGGCGCCGCATGCTCGATGCCTGGGGCGACAGGATCGGCATGAACTTCGATCCCTCGCACCTGATCTGGCAGATGATCGACATGGACCGGTTCATCAGGGAATTCGGGGGCCATTTCCACCACGTCCACGCCAAGGACCTGATGATCGACCGCGACGGCCTCTATGCGCACGGCATCATGTCCCTCGGCATGGGCTGGCAGGTTCCGCGCATGCCGGGGCTCGGCGAGGTCGACTGGAGCGCCTTCTTCTCCGGCCTCTACCGCGTCGGCTACGACGGGCCGGTGATCATCGAGCACGAGGATCGCCGCTTCGAGGGCAGCGACGAGGCGGTGAAGCGCGGCTTCCTCCTCGCCCGCGACGTACTCCGGCCCTACGTGAAGTAGGGCGGGCCGTGAGAGGCTGATCCGTTTTTCCCCATATCGCGGAAATACGCGGTCGCACGACGGCACAGAGACTGACATCGTGACTGCAAAGGGAGAGACCAAAGCAATGACCAGGACCAGACTGCTTCTGACCGCCGCGGCCTTCGCCGTGGCCGGCACCGCACCGGCTCTCGCCGAGGGCTACAAGATCGGCGTTTCCAACACCGTGCAGGGCAACGGCTGGCGCGAGGAGATGATCTGCGCGATCAAGGCGCAGGCGCTCGCCTCGGGCAAGGTGGATTCGCTCAACATCGCCCACCGCAACACCGACGCCGCCGGCCAGCTCGAGGACCTCCGCAACCTGATCGCCGCCGGTGTCGACGCGATCGTGGTCAATCCGTCCGATCCTGCGGGCATCGGTGCCGCCCTCAAGGAGGCCACCGACGCCGGCATCGTCGTCGTCGCCGTCGCCCAGACGGTGAACGAGCCCACGGCCTACATCGTCTCCCACAACCAGGAAGAGTATGCCTATCTCGGCGCCAAGTGGCTCTTCGAGCAGCTCGGCGGCAAGGGCGACGTGATCTACATGCGCGGCGCAGCCGGCGCCTCGGCCGACAGCGACCGCGACAAGGGCTTCAAGCGCGCGCTGGCCGAGTTCCCGGACATCAAGGTCGTCCACGAGGTGTTCACCGGCTGGCAGCAGGACCAGGGCAAGCAGCAGATCCTCGACTACATCTCGACCGGCGCGCCGTTCGACGGCGTGTGGACCTCGGGCATCGACAACGTGATCGTCGACGCCCTGGTCGAGTCCGGCGTCGACCTGGTCCCGGTGGTGGGCGCCGACAATGCCGGCTTCGTCGGCCAGCTCAACACGGTCGAGGGCCTCAAGGGCGCCGCGGTCACCAACCCGGGCTCGATCGGCGGCGCCGGCGTGACGCTTGCGATCCAGATCCTCGACGGCCAGAAGCCGGGCGAGCAGACCGTGCTGGTCCAGCCGCAGATCTGGGAGAACGTCACCGAGGACGGCAAGGCCAAGCTCGCGGCTGCCGCCGACCCTGCCCTCGATCCCGAGTGGCCGGTATCGATCTCGATTCCGGACTGGACGACCTACACCAAGGAACAGATTATTGCCTGCAAGGGGCCGGGCGAATAATCAAGAACGTTCGTGAAGACAGCGAGGGTGCGATCGTGATGATCGCGCCCTCGTCATAAGGGGGGACCGCACGCTGCCGTGACCACGACCGAAGCGCTCATTCTCGAGGCTACCGGCGTCGCCAAGAACTATGGGGCGGTGACGGCGCTGAAGAGTGCGTCCCTCTCCGTGAAGCGCGGCGAGGTGCATGCCCTCATGGGCGCGAACGGCGCCGGCAAGTCGACCCTGGTCAAGATCCTAACCGGCGCGATCCGGCCCACCGCCGGCAACATTCTCATCCGCGGCCAGCGGAGCGACATCCACTCGCCCGCCGAGGCGCGGCGCACCGGCCTAGTCTCGGTCTACCAGGAGCCGGCGCTGATCCCCGATCTCGACGTCGCCTCCAACCTCCGCCTCACCGAGACCCCGGTCGAGGCATTCCGCAGCTGGGTCAAAGAGCTCGGGGTCCCCGACCTTGATCTCCGCGAGACCGCGCGCAACATTCCACTGGCCGTGCTCCGGGTGCTCGACCTCGCCCGTGCGCTCGCCGCCGAGCCGGATCTCCTGCTCCTCGACGAGATGACCGCGGCGCTGCCGGCGAACCTCGCCGAGCGGGTGCTGGACGTCGTCCGCAAGCAGACCGAGACCGGTCGCTCGATCATCTTCATCTCCCACCGAATGCTCGAGATCGCCGCGCTCTGCGACCGCGCGACCGTGCTCCGCGACGGCATCACCGTCGGCGTCGTCGACGTGAAGCCGGGCGCCGAAGAGGAGATCGTGGAGCTGATGCTCGGCGACAAGATCGTCAAGGCCGAGAAGAACCGCGTCGCCCATCTCGGCAAGGACCCGACGCCGCCGCCGGACGAGGTGCCGCGGATGCGGGCCCGCAATCTTCAGGTCGGCACCAAGCTCCAGGGCGTCTCCTTCGACCTCCGCCCCGGCGAGGTGCTGGGGCTGGTGGCGCTCGAGGGCCAGGGCCAGGACGAGCTGTTCAACGTGCTGTCCGGCTCCGCGCGCCCGAGCAGCGGGGCCATCGAGGTCGACGGCAAGGCGGTGCACTTCCGCCATCCGGCCGACGCGATCGGCGTCGGCGTCGTGCTGGTGCCGGGCGATCGCGTCGAGGGCCTCTGCATGCAGCGCCCGGTGCGTGAGAACATCGCGCTGCCGTTCAGCGCGCGGTTCGGCAACTGGGGACCGATCCGGCGGCGCATGGAGAAGGAGCGCGTCGACGAGGCGATCCGGCGCCTGCAGATCGATACCCGCGCCCAGGCCGAGGTGCAGCGCCTTTCGGGCGGCAACCAGCAGAAGG
>JAEVZM010000252.1 GCA_023392225.1 Pseudomonadota bacterium | reverse complement strand
CACTGCGGATGCGGAACGCATACTGATTCGGGGCCGCGATCTCTCCAGCGACCTGATGGGCCGCCAGACATTCACCGAGTTCTTCTACCTCCTGATGACCGGCAAGGAGGCCACGGAGCAGCAGCGCTTCTTTCTCGACCTCCTTCTCGTAGCCATCGCGGAGCACGGTCTGACACCGACGGCGATCGCGGCGCGCATGACCTATGATGCCGATCCGGCCTCGCTGCAGGGGGCGCTTGCCGCCGGCATCCTCGGCTGCGGCACGGTGGTGCTCGGCACCGCCCAGCTCTGCGGCGACGTGCTGGTGGCTGCCGCCGCCCGGGTCGCGGCCGGCGAAACACCTGAAGCGGTGACCATAGCCGTGGCCCGCGAGACGCGGGAGAGCGGTGGACGAATGCCCGGCTTCGGCCACCCGCTGCACCGGCCGGTCGACCCGCGCGCCGAGCGCATCTTCGCCCTTGCCGACGCCCAGGGCGCCGCGGGGCTCCATGTCGAGCTTGCCCGCCGCTTCAAGCCCGCCGTCGATGACGCCTGGGGCAAGCCGCTGGTGATGAACGTGTCGATGCCGATCGCCGCGGTGCTGCTCGACCTCGGGTTCCCGGCGACCATGATCAAGGCGATCCCGCTGCTTGCCCGCACCGCAGGCCTCCTCACCCATCTCGGCGAGGAACAGGCGCGGCCGATCGGCTTCCTGATGGCGTCGAAGGCCGAGGAAGCGATTGGCTATGACGGGGGGGAGGACTGATGTTCGAGCCCGATGTCGAGGCCCTGCCCTGGGAGGCGCAGGCCGCGATCGATGACGGCCTCTACCGCCGCCAGGTGGCCTACCTGTTCGAGCGCTCCCGCTTCTATGCCGGCAAGCTGAAGGCGGCCGGATTCGCCAGCCCCGAGGCCGTCGGCGGCCTCGAAAACATCGTCGCGCTGCCGCTGACCGAGAAGGACGAGATCCGCCAGACGCGGAGCGAGGACGAGCCGGTCGGCACCCATCTCTGCGTGCCCTTGTCGGAAACCGCCCGGGTGTTCTCGACCAGCGGCACCACCGGCACGCCGAGCTACATCCCGCTGACCGCCCGCGACGTCACTAACTGGACGCGGATCTCGGCGCGGAGCTACTCGGCCCCCGGCATCCGGCGCGGCGACGGGCTGATCTCCACCTATGGCGCCGGTCCGTTCGTCGCCGGAATCACCTTCGACGCCTTCAACCGGATGGGCGTTACCCATATCCCGATCGGCGGCGGCAATACCGAGCGGCTGATGACCACGATGCGCCTTCTGAGGCCCGACGCCATCGCCCTCACCCCGTCCTACGCGCTCCACCTCGCCGAGTGGGCGGGCGAGCGCGGCATCGACCTGCCGGGGTCGAGCGGGACGCGCCTCGGCACCGGCGGCGAGCCCGGCGGCGGCGAGCCGGCGATGCGCCGCCAGCTCGAATCGCTGTGGGGCGCGACCGTCACCGAGGTGATGGGCATCGGCGACATCGCCGCCTCGCTGTGGGGCGAATGCCCCGAGCAGGGCGGCATGCATTTCGGCGGCCGCGGGCTCGTCCACTTCGAGCTGATCGACCCCGAGACCGGCGCCGCCCGCCCGGTCGAGGACGGCGCGGAGGGCGAGCTGGTCTACACCCATCTCGTCCAGGAGGCGGTGCCGCTGCTTCGCTTCCGCAGCCGTGACCACGTCAAGGTGTGGACCGGGCGCTGCGCCTGCGGCCGGACCGCACCGCGCGTCCGCTGCCTCGGCCGCACCGACGACATGCTGGTAGTGCGCGGCGTCAACGTCTTCCCCGGGGCGGTGCGCGACATCGTCGGCGGCTTCGGGGCGGAGGTCAGCGGCGTGATCTCGATCCGCCCGCGGCAGCGCGGCTTCCGCCAGGACCCGCCGCTCCGCATCGTCGTCGAGACCGGCGCCGAGGGGGCAGGCGAGGCGCTGGCCGAGCGCATCCGGAAACGGATCCGCGACGTCCTTCTGGTCACCACCGAGATCGATGTCGTCCCCTTCGAATCACTGCCGCGGAGCGACTACAAGTCGAAGCTGGTCGACTGGTCCGAGGCGCCCGCTCAGTAACGGGCGCGTAGGAGGGCCGAGATCAGGCCCTCGTCGGAGAACACGCCGATGACCTCGGCGATGCTCTCGATCGGCGAGACGTTGTTGACGTAGACGACATAGGCTAGGCGCTCGCCGCTCAGCGCGTCGAGATAGCCGGCGAAGACCTGGGCCTTCAGCGTGCCGGGCTCCATCATCGGTCCGGTCTTGGCGTAGACCTTGCCGATTGCCGGCGCGATCTGCGCATTGGGCGGGTTGACGCCGATGGAGGCGAGCGAGCCGTCGACGCCGAGGATCGGCAGGGCGTCGAAATAGGTCTCGGCGACCGGGGTCTTCTGCATCGCCTTGAGGAGCCCGGTGACCGTCGCCGGCGTCGCGCGGCTGTCCGGGCTGCCGCTGCCATTGGTCGGGAAGTCGAAGCCGTCGCCGGGAAGGCCATAGACCTCGGTCAATGCCCGCCGCTCGGCGGCGAGCGCCGAATCCCGGGTCCGCGCTCCCTCGGTCAGGCCGAACAGCATCAGGCTGAGATTGGCGCCGAGATTGTGGCTGACCTTGAGGATCAGCCGGGCGTATTGGCCGTAGGGCAGGGAGACCAGCTCGGCTACTTTCGCGTCGTCCGCATAGACCCCGTCGGCAGGCAGCCGGGAGACCGGATTGGCGCCGGTCGGCGCCGCATCGACGGTCACGCCCGCCTTCGCCAGCGCTTCGATGAACACGGTTCGGAGATAGGCGGAGGGATCGGCGAGGGGGAAGGTCCTGACAAGGGTGGAGACGCCCGGCAGCGACGGCACGTAGTCGAGCGCGATGGTGCCGCCGACGATGCCGACGGCGGGATCGTCGGGGGCGACCGAGAGGGTGATGTCGGTCTCCTCACCCGCTGCCACCGTGGTCGCCTCGTTGCGAACCGTGAAGGCCGCCGACTTCGGCCGCCAGTCGACCTCTGCCGGCCCGCCCGGCGTGCCGGGCAGGATGGTCACGTCGACGAGGTTGTCGTTGACCAGGACCGGCGTGATCAGGACGTTGCCGTTCGGCACCCGGAAAGCCTCGAACAGGCGGTCGTCGACGACGACATCGCCCGCGACGCGGGTGATCCCGGACGCGGCGACCTCGGCGGCCAGCGCCTCGATCCCGGCGAGCGGTGCGGGGGCGGTGAGGATCGAGGAGCCGAGGGAGTTCGATTCGGTATGGTCGAAGCTGGTAAACGCGACCGTGCCGTCGGGGAGGTCGCGGCCACCGAGGGTGAGGTCGCCGCACGCGACGATGACGAGGTCGCCATCCACCACGCCGTCCGCAACGTCTCCCGTCCGGTAGACGGGGGGATGGAAGCGGTGCTCGGCGCCGAGCGCGTCGAGAGCCAGCCCGACCGAGAACAGCTTCCGAACCGAGCCCGTGAAGAACAGCGAATCGGGGCCGGTCGCGATCACCGGCGCGTCTGAATCGAGCGGTACCGCGCGGATGCCCCAGGTGGCGCCCGAGTAGAACGGCGCCCCGGTGACGGCGGCGATCTCCGGCGGGAGCGTGGTGTCGGCCGCGCGCGCGGCGGGCGCCAGGACGAGCGAGACGCCCGCGGCCAGAATCGCCATCGACGTGAGCCGCATCCGAAGTCCCCTCCCGTTCCGGTGAGGGGCGACGCTAGCAGACCTTTGATAGCGCGGATATGTCGAGTGCCGTCAGGTGGTGGAGCGGGCGACCGAATTGTTGGACGGCGAGGTCCGCTTCATCCCGTCGAGTGCCGGACGGTAGTTGGGATTGAGCGCGGCGGCCTTGGAGAACGCCGCGAAGGCCTTGTCGCGCTCGCCGAGCTTCTCGAGCGCAAGGCCCTGATTGGTCCAGCCGGTGAAGGAATTCCGGTCCCGCTTGACGACCTCGTTGAAATCCTCGAGCGCCGCCTTGTAGTCGCCGATGGCGAGGTAGGAGAGGCCGCGCCCCTCGAACGGCTCGAGATTAGCCGGCGACATCGCGATCGCCTTGCCGAAGTCGTCGATGGCGAGCTGATGCTGGCCCGTCGACTGATAGAGCAGCGCCCGGTTGTGATAGGCCCGCGGATCGCTGGTGCGCAGCGCGATCGCCTGGTTGAAATCGGCCAGCGCCAGCGTCGGCTGCTTGCTCTGCCGGTACATGTTGCCCCGGCCGATATAGGCGACGTCGTAGCTGGGATTGAGCTGGATGGAGCGGTTGTAGTCGGCGAGCGCGAGATCCTCGCGGCCGAGGCGCCGCTGCACCAGCGCCCGGTTGGCGTAGGCCTGGTAGAAGTTCGGATTGAGGCGGATCGCGGTGTCGAAATCCGCCGTCGCCTCGCGCAGCTTGCCGGCCTTGCCATAGGCAGTGCCGCGGACGTTGTAGCCGTTGGCGTCGTTGGGGTTGCGCTGGATGACGGCCGTCAGCGAATCGATATTCGCTTCCGAGCCGGAAGCGGTATCGATCTCGGCCTTGATGACGCTGCCCGGGTCGCTCGTGCTGCAGGCGGAGACCACAAGCCCCAACAGCACGGCAACGCAGGCGAAACGTCGTCCTGATCCCGTCGCGTGTTCGGGCATGATTCCGGTGCCGCCTTTCTAGATCGCGCCGCCGGACTCCCCACCGTTCGGACGACGCCTGTCCCGTCTCATCGGGACGTCATAGCACCGTCCAAAGCCGGCGATTTCGAGGCGACTCAGCCCTTGGACCGGACCGCCAGCACGCCTTCGCGCTGCGCGCGCTTCCGCGCCAGCTTGCGGGCGCGGCGCACGGACTCCGCCTTCTCGCGGGCCCGCTTCTCCGAAGGCTTCTCATAGTGGTTGTGGAGCTTCATCTCGCGGAAGAGCCCCTCGCGCTGCATCTTCTTCTTCAGAACCTTCAGCGCCTGGTCGACATTGTTGTCGCGAACGAGTACCTGCACGCGATTATGCCCCGTAAAGTATCATGAAAATCGGCGCGCGTCCTTAGCAGACCGGCCGGAGGCTGTAAAGCGGCAGAACCTCTACCGCCTTGGCTACGCCGACCCGCGGGGACGCACCCGTGTGTAGTGGCCCATCTTGCGCCCGGGTCGCGGCTGCGCCTTGCCATAGAGGTGGAGGCGCACATCCGGCTCGGCGAGCAGCCCCTGCCAGCCCTCGACATCGGCCCCGATGAGGTTGGTCATCACCGCGTCGCCATGCCGGGTGACGTCGCCGAGCGGCCAGCCGGCGATGGCACGAACGTGCTGCTCGAACTGCGAGCAGGCGGCTGCATCGCCCGTCCAGTGGCCGGAATTGTGGACCCGCGGCGCGATCTCGTTGACGACCAGCCGTGGCCGGCTTCCGCCAGCGGTCACGAACATCTCGACTGCAAGCACGCCGACATGGCCCACCGCATCCGCAATCCGGGCGGCGATCGACACCGCCTCGGCGGCGACCTCGGACGAGATTCCGGCCGGCACCGTGCTGGTGGCGAGGATGCCGCTCTCGTGGACGTTCTCGGTCACGTCGAAGGCGCGGGTGGCGCCGTCCCGACCGCGGGCGATGATCACCGACACTTCGCACTCGAAGGGCACGAAAGCCTCGAGGATCGCCGACGTCTCGCC
>JAEVZM010000618.1 GCA_023392225.1 Pseudomonadota bacterium | reverse complement strand
GATCATGGAGCCGGCGATGTGCAACACCGGTTCCATCTTCCCCGAAGCCGGCTATCTCGAGGCCGTTCGCGAGATCTGCACCCGCACCGGCACGGTGCTGATCTTCGACGAGGTGATCACCGGCTTCCGCGTCGGCCCCGGCGGCGCGCAGCAGAGGCTCGGCGTGACCCCTGACCTGACGCTCTTCGGCAAGGCCGTCGCCAGCGGCTTCCCGGTCGCGGGCCTCGCCGGCCGGGCCGACCTGATGGAGATGTTCTCCGGCAAGGTCATGCATGGCGGCACCTACAATGCCCAGTCGGTGACCATGGCCGCCACGGTCGCGACCCTGAAGTCGCTCAAGACGCCCGGCACCTATGACCTGCTTGCCCGCCAGGGAACGAGGCTGATGCAGGGCGTCGCCGATGCCTTCGCCGCGGCCGGCGTCCCCGCTTCGGTGAACGGGTTCCCGGAGATCTTCCATGTCGGCTTCGGCCTGAGCGCCCCGCCCCGCAACTATCGCGACATCGTCGCGGTGGATCGGGCCGGCTATGTCGGCGTCACCACCGGGCTCCTGTCGCGCGGGGTCCGGGTGCTCGAGCGCGGTGCATGGTTCATCTCGACCGAGCACGATGATGCCGTCATCGACGAGACGGTGGCCGCACTCAAGGACACGCTCGCCGCCCTCTGACACGCCGCACCCGAGGCCCTGACCATGCCACCGAGGATCGCCGTAGGCCTGCTCATGCAGGAGAGCAACAGCTTCTCTCCGCTGCCGACCACGGTCGAGACCTTCGAGAGCTACTACGTCTACCGCGGCGACGAGATCCTCACCCGCTACGGCGAGGCGCGGACCGAGGTGCCCGGCTTCCTCGCGGCGCTGAGCGAGGCCGGCGCGGAGCCGGTGCCGCTCCTCGCCGCCTACGCGACGGCCAGCGGCACGGTGACCCGCGATGCCTTCGAGGCGCTGGTCGGCGAAATGGAGGAGCGGCTGCGCCGCGCGCTGCCGGTCGACGGGCTCCTCCTCGCCCTCCATGGCGCCCTCGTCGTCGAGGATCAACCCGACGGCGACGGCGAGATCATCGCGCGGATGCGCCGGATCCTCGGTCCCGACGTGCCGATCGGCGTCAGCCTCGACCTCCATGGCCACATCACGCCGCTCATGCTGCAGCCCGGCGTCTTCCACATCGGCTATCGCGAGTACCCGCATATCGACATGTTCGAGACCGGCGAGCGGACCGGCCGCCTGCTTCTCGACGTCGTCGCGGGGCGCCGCGCCATGCCGGCGATGGCGCTCGCCAAGCGCCCGATGATCGTCAGCCCGGTCTGTACCCGGACCACCGACGGGCCGCTCCGTCCGATCGTCGAGGAAGCCCGCCGGATGGAAGCCGACGGCGAGCTGATCCATGCCGCGCTGTTCCCGGTCCAGCCGTGGATCGACGTGCCGGACCTCGGCTTTGCGGCGCTGGTCTGCGCCGACGATGCCGGGTCGGCCCGTGCCGCCGCCGAGCGGCTGGTGGCGATGGCCTGGGAGCGGCGCGCCGACTTCTTCCCCGACCTCATGCCCCTCGAGGACGCGATCCGCCTTGCCCTCACCTCGGACGGCTTGACCGTTGTCGGCGATTCCGGCGACGCGCCGACCGGCGGCTCGGCCGCCGACAGTGCCGCAGTGCTGAAGGCGCTGCTCGCCGCCGGCGCCGACAAGGGGGGGCGGCTCTCCTACCTCACCCTCTGCGATCCGGCCGCCGTGAAGGCCGCCGACGAGGCCGGCACCGGCGCGACCGTCACCCTCTCGCTCGGCCATGCATTCTCGCTCGATGACGGCGAGCCGGCGACGGTGACCGCAAGGGTGCAGTCCCTCTCGGAGGGGACCTATCGCATGGTGGACGGCGGGCCGAGCGGCCTCGAGATGCGCATGGGGCCGACCGCGGTGCTCGCCATCGGCTCGATCCGCGTCCTCGTGCGCAGCCTGCCGTCACTGGAATGGGACCGGCAGATGTACGAGTCGCAGGGGCTGCCGCTCGCCGATGCGGCCCTGGTCTTCGTCAAGTCCCCCTCCCACTTCCGCCAGAGCTTCGGCGCCGTTGCCGACCGCATCGTCGCCGCCAACACGCCGGGCCCCACTGCCCCGGACATGCGCAGGATTCCGTTCCGCCGGGTCACCCGGCCCCTCTACCCGCTCGACCCCCTCTGAGCCCGACCCGGAGTGCCCGATGAAACTGTCGATGGTTGCGACGCCGCCAACGGAGGAGAAGCTTCGCACGCTCCGTCAGCTCGGCGCCGACTATGCCGTGCACTACGACATGCACGACCTGCCCGACGACCTCGATGCACTGCGGGGCATCGCCAGTCACTACGCGCGGTTCGACCTGCCGATGAAGGTGGTCGAGGCCGGCCCCGCGATCGACCGGATCGTGCTCGGCAAGGATGGTGCCGCCGAGCAGACCGAGCGCTACAAGCGCATCCTCGGCCATCTCGGCAAGGTCGGTGTCGCGGTCGTTGCCTACAACTTCATGCCGCAGGTGAGCGAGGACGCGATGGTGGTCCGGACCAACTTCGACGCCCGGACCCGCGGCGACGCCCGGACGAGCGGCTTCCGCCTCGCCGACGTGTCCGCCGGGACCATGCCCCACGGCGAGACGGCGATTCCGCGCGAGGCGATGTGGGACAATCTTGAGCGCTTCCTGACCGCCGTGATCCCCGCCGCCGAGGCTGCCGGGGTGCGCCTCGCCATGCATCCTGACGACCCGCCGCTGTCGCCGCTCTGTGGCCTCGAGCGCATCATGGGCTCCCCGGCGAGCTTCGACCGGCTGCTGGCGATCTCCTCGAGCCCGGCCAACGCCATCACCTTCTGCATGGGCTGCTTCGCCGAGATGGGCGCCGATGTCGGCGCATTGATCGAGCGCTACCGCGACCGCATTCCCTTCGTCCACGTCCGCGACATCCGAGGCACGCCGGAGGACTTCATCGAGACCTTCCCCGACGACGGGCAGACCGATCTCGCGGCCGTGTTCCGCAAGCTCCACGAGGTCGGCTTCGACGGCTATGTTCGCAGCGACCACGCACCGGAGCTTGCCACCGACCGCAGTGACGCTCCCGAGGGATACGGAATGCAGGGGCACATCTTCGCCATGGGCTACCTCCGCGGCCTCGCGACGGCCACGGCCGTTCGCACCTGACGGGGCGGACCGGTGTCTTCCCGCACCCCCGACCGCCGCACCTATGACTACATCGTGGTCGGCGGCGGCAGTGCCGGCTGCGTCGCCGCCGGACGGCTTGCCGGAGAGTTCGGGGCGCGTGTCCTCCTGCTCGAGGCAGGCGGCGACTACAAGGACTGGATTCTCAAGGTTCCGGCCGGCTTCAGCCGGATCCTCGGCGGCACCCGCTACCTGACGCAGCACCAGACGGAGCCGCAGGCGCAGCTCGGCGGCCGCATCCAGGCGATCCCGCAGGGCAAGGTGCTCGGCGGCGGCTCCAGTGTGAACGCCCAGGCCTACATGCGCGGCCGCGCCGCCGACTACGACCTGTGGGGCGAGATCACGCGAAGCGACCTCTGGTCGTGGCCGGTCATGCTCCGGCACTTCACCGC
>JAEVZM010000567.1 GCA_023392225.1 Pseudomonadota bacterium | reverse complement strand
CCCCGTTTCGGCCTCGGCCCCCGTCCCCTCGTACCCGGGGGCGCCGCCACCGTCGTGATCGCATGGCAAAGTGCGGCGAGAGGGCTTCCCCGGTGGAAGCCCCTCGCGGTCGCAGCGCCTTCCTGCTCGGGTGAACGCGCGATCCTGGCCCAGCCTGCCGGATCGTCGCGAATGCTGGTCGTCCTTGCCAAGGTGCCGGCTTGGGCCAGGTGCCTCGGATTTCATAGAAATCTCTCGAGGAGAGCGGAATGCCTACCCAGAATACGAACGTCTACAACCCCGGCTACGGAATACTCTACCTGGCCCCTGGGGAGACATGGACTGTCGCCAAGGGCGTCAATGTCTCTGGTGGAGTCGGCGCGGTCTACAGCGGCTTCGTCAACAGCACCCTCATCAACAAGGGGGACCTGTTCGGCGGAACCTTCGGTGTGAATTTCGATGCCGGGGGACAGATCAGCAACTACACCGTCATCAACAAGGCGAGCGGCGTGATCGACGACCCGTACGCCGTCTACATCGCCAATTTCCTCGGTGCGGCCAAGGTCGACAATGCTGGCGAGATAAGAGGAAAGTTCGTCGGCGTCTACGCCTCGGGATCCTCGGACGTCTCCGTGAAGAATACCGGGGAGATATCGAGCGACGGTTTCGGCCTCTTCGTCGCGGCTACAAGTGCCGGCGCCAAGGGCCCGGTCATCGACAACCACGGAAAGATCGAGTCGCATCAGACGGGCGTCTACATTTCCGGGCCGAACAACGTCTCCGCCAAGCTCGTCAACCACAAGGGCGGCGTCATCGAGGGCGATGGGCTGGCGCTCGATGTTTATTCGCCGATCAATTTCAAGAACGAAGGCAAGGTGATCGGTACCGTGTTCACCAGCGCCTACCAGGACAGCGTCTTGAACAAGGCGAAGTTCAAGGGAGATTTAGCGCTCAATGGCGGCGACGACGTTCTCAAGAACAAGGGTGACGGAAAAATCACCGGCCTGCTCGACACCGGTGATGGCAACGATATGGTGTGGCTTGGCAAGAAGGTCGACAAGCTTCTGTTCGGCTCCGACCTTGACGCCCTGACCAACGTCGACACGATCAAGAAGTTCGCCTCGGGCAAGGACAAATTGTTCCTGGACGACGACGTCTTCTCGACGATCGCGGCGGGAAACCTGTCCAGCTCCGCGTTCCACAAGGGCACGTCCGCGGCAGATGCCGACGATCGGATCATCTACGACAAGAAGTCCGGCGCGCTCTACTACGACCCGGACGGCGTCGGTGGCGTCGGCCAGGTGCAGTTCGCCAAGCTCGACGGCGGACCGAAGCTGAAGGCGTCCGACTTCACCGTCGGGGAATTCAGCTTCTGACGTTCGCCGATTGAAGGTCCCGCGTCGTATCCGTTTTCGATCCCCGCCGCCGGGGCTTTCTGTTGCCTGCCAAGCATACTCGGAGAGCCGTCGGACTCTCCGAGCCCGCCACGGCGAGCGTCCGCCCTCCGCATTCCACGAGGGCATGGTCGCCATGGCTGCCGGCGACCCGCACCATCCACGCGCGGCAGGACTGCTCTTGGACCGCGTGTGAGTGACCCCAGTCACCGACACGGACGTTACTTGGTGGGATGTTCCGCTCCCCATCAAGGAGCAGTGAATCATGCCCAAGCAGACCACCGATGTGAGCAACGATCCCGTCGGCATCACCTACACCGCGCCTGGCGAGACGTGGACGATCGTCAAGGGCGTCGATGTGTTCGGCGTCGAGGTCGGTGTCCTCAGCAATCAGGCGGACAGCACGCTGAAGAACGACGGCTCGGTCGCGGGCAATGGCGCTGGCGTCTTCTTCGACGGCGACGGGGCGGTGTCGACCTTCAGGGTCGAGAACGGCAGCAAGGGCAAGATCTACGGCGGCGAAGCGGGTGTGGCACTCGTCGACTACGTCGGGTCGGCGCTCATCAACAACAAGGGGTCGATCACCGGCCTGTCGAGCGCCGTGTATCTTCATGGCGCGTCGGACGTGACCGTGAAGAACAAGGGCACGATCTCGGGTGCCTACCAGGGGGTTTACGTCCGCGTGGACAGCGTCTCGGACTCCGGTCCGGTGGTGGACAACCACGGCAAGATCAAGGGAGGCCTGGTCGGCGTCGGATTCGAGATGAGCGCATCGCTGCTGGCGACGGTTCACAACCACAAGGGCGCGGTGATCGAGTCCACGTCCACCGCCGTGGCTTCCGGGGCGCAGCTCAAGCTCACCAACGAGGGCAAGGTGAAGGGGAGCGTCATCACGGACGAGGGCGCCGATGTCATCGTCAACAAGGGCAAGATGGGCGATGTCTCGCTCGGCGATGCCATTGACAGCTTCAAGAACAAGGGCGGCGGCAAGTCCGGCATGATCGACACCGGCGACGGCAACGACCTCGTCGTGCTCGGCAAGAAGGCGGATACGCTTCTCTTCGCTTCCAACCTCGACGCCATGACCAATGTCGACACGATCAAGAAGTTCGAGTCCGGTAAGGACAAGATCTACCTGAATCTCGACATCTTCACCGAGCTGTCGTCGGGTCCGCTTTCCCCGAGCCAATTCCACAAGGGCACGGCCGCCGCGGACGCGGACGACCGCATCATCTACGACAAGAAGAGCGGCTCGCTCTATTACGACGCGGACGGGTCGGGCGCGGCCGGCCAGGTCAAGTTCGCCGATCTCGGCGCCGGCACCAAGCTGAAGGTATCGGACATCAAGGCCGGCTACATGTCCATCGACTTTCCGGTGACCTGAGGCAGCGGCACGCGGCCAGCGGCTCGGAGCGGGCCCGGGGGATGTCCCCGGGCTTCGTTCGTGGGCCGGCCGCTCAGGCCCCCTCGGGGCGCTCGCCCTTCCGGAACGGCGTGTAGTCGCCCAGCGCCTCGACGTCGTGCGCGACCTGCGCCCGCTCGCGGACAAGATACTCCTCGACCGCCCGGCGGAACGACGGGTTGTCGATCCAGTGGGCGGAGTAGGTGGTGACCGGCTCGTAGCCCCGGGCGAGCTTGTGCTCCCCTTGCGCTCCGGCCTCGACCCGAGCCATGCCGTGGGCGATGCCCCAGTCGATCGCCTGGTAGTAGCAGAGCTCGAAATGGAGGAACGGGTGCTCCTCGAGCGCCCCCCAGTAGCGGCCATAGAGGGCATGGCTGCCGATCAGGTTGAGCGCCCCGGCGACCGGCTTGCCGTCGCGCATCGCCATCATCAGCAGCACCTTGTCGGCCATCCGCTCGCCGAGCAGCGAGAAGAAGGTGCGGTTGAGGTAAGGGCGCCCCCACTTCCGCGAGCCGGTGTCCATGTAGAAGGCGTAGAAGGCGTCCCAGGCGTCCTCGGTGAGGTCGCCGCCGGTGAGGTGGACGATGTCGAGGCCGCCGGCGAGGGCGTCGCGCCGCTCGCGGCGGATGGCCTTCCGCTTCCGCGACGCGAGGGCGTCGAGGAAATCCTGGAAGTCGCGATAGCCGCGGTTGACGAAGTGGAACTGCTGGTCCGTGCGCTGGAGGAAGCCCATCCCGCCGAGCAGCGTCCACTCCTCCTCGGGCAGGAAGGTCACGTGGCCCGAGGAGATGCCGTGGCGCTCGGTGAGCGTGGCGATGCCGTTGGCGAGGAGGCGCCGATGGCGATCGGCGTCGGGGCCGGGCCGGACGAGCAGCCGGCGCCCTGTTACCGGCGTGAACGGCACGGAGACCTGGAGTTTCGGATAGTAGCGCCCGCCGGCCCGCTCGAAGGCGTCGGCCCAGCCCTGGTCGAAGACGTATTCGCCCATCGAGTGCGACTTGAGATAGGCCGGCAGGACCGCCGCGGGGCGTCCGTCGGCGCCGTCGAGCACCAGATGCTGGCCGAGCCAGCCGGTCTTGCGCGTGGCGCAGCCCGCTTCCTCCAGCGACCACAGAAAATCGTGGCTGAGGAACGGGTTGTACTCGGTCTGCCACGGCTGGGCATCGGACCCCCCCACCTCCGGCGGCGCGGGATTGGCGCAGGCGTCCCAATCGGCGCGGGCGATGTCCCGCAGCGAGCTGATTACCGTGAGGGTCGTACTGTCGGTGGAGGTCAAGGGCGATCCGATGGCACCTGGGTGGAGCGCGAGTGTACCAGCCCTAGATAGGACTCAAACCCGGGGTTTGTGGAGGGGGCTGTGACCGAGACGATAGAGCGGGGCCCGGGCTCCGGCTAGAAGGTCGATCCCACGAACAGGCCCAGGCGAGGTGACGATGCTGCGACCATGGACATGTGCACTGGCGGCGGGTGTAGCCGTGGCCGGCCCGGCGATAGCCGACGAGCCGATGGTCACCGGCGTCGCGTTCTATGAGATCGGCCTCGATCCCTCGAAGAGCTCGGCGGTCGGCTCCGTCGTCGGGTCGATGCGGGCGCAGGTCGAGTATGTCTGCGACGCCTACGTGACCGAAGCGGAGCTCGATGCCGAGATCGCCGGCCCGGACGGCAACCGGGTGCCGCTCAAGGTCGTCTCCCATCACCGCGAGACCACCGGCGAGCTCGCTTTCGATGTCCGCACCAGCCTGGCGAATGTCGAGGTCGATGCGGCGAGCGGCACTGCGGTGAAGGAGGCCGAGGGGTTGGCCGTCACGCTCGAAGAGCCGAAGGGCGATGCCCTCATCCTGCCCGGGAAGGTGATGTTCCCGGTCGAGATGCTCGAGGCGGCGATCGCCGCGGCGAAGGACGGCAAGCGCTTCGTCCAGTATCAGACCTTCGACGGAACCGGTGGCGGATCGGAAGTGTGGACGGTGTCGGTGCTGATCTCGCCGCCCGAGCCGGTCGCCGATGAGGACGAGGCGCTGTTCGTCGAGGGGCTCGGCTTCGGCGACCTAGCGCACTGGCGGATGGCGCTCAGCTATTTTCCCCCGGGCGCGGGCGAGCAGACGCCCGCCTTCTCGACGCGGATGGTGGTCTACGAGAACGGCTTCGCCCAGGCCGCGGTCTACGATCTCGGCCAGTTCGCGATGAAGCTGACGCTGACCGAGTTCCAGCCTATCCCGCCGAAGCCGTGCGAGTGAGGCCGGGGTCGAAGCCCTCGAAGATGATCTGGTCGGCGTAGCGCGCCGCCGTTGCCCGGTCGGCCTCGGTCCGTACCGTCCAGGTCAGGAGCGGCATGCCGGCCTGGCGAAGGGCGAGCGGGGTCGCCGCCGGGAGGTCATAGACCGCATAGGCGAGGAAGTCGGGCGCCAGCGCCGGCACCGCCGCGAGGTGGCGGAGCGCGAGACGCCGGAGCGGTGGGATGAAATCCCACTCGGGGTCGGTGTAGCTGTCGGCGACGAGGCCGTGCGGCACGCCCGGGAGGAGCGGGCGGAGCGCCCGGACCGAAGCGGGATCGAAGGACATCACGGCGAGCGGGCCGCGATACGCGGCGAGCTCGGGCGCCGCGATCTCCTCGAGCCGGCGATCCTGGTCGAAGCGGCTCTTGAACTCGGCGAAGAGCGGTACCGGGCCGGCGATCGTGGCGAGCAGCTCGCGGAGCGTGGGGATGCGCGCGGGGGTGCCGCGGAGCGGGATGGCGCGGATCTCGGCGAGGCTCCGCGCGGCGACCGGGCCGGATGCTTCCGTCAGC
>JAEVZM010000562.1 GCA_023392225.1 Pseudomonadota bacterium | reverse complement strand
GGTGAGGAGCGGCGGGGTGGCCATCGCCGTCGAGGTCTGGGCCTTGCCGCCGGCAGCGTTCGGTGACTTCGTCGGGGCGGTCCCGGCGCCATTGTCGATCGGTACGCTCCGTCTCGGCGACGGCAGCAGCGTCCACGGCTTCCTCTGCGAGGCGGTGGCGGCGGAGGGCGCCCGCGACATCAGCTGCTTCGGCGGCTGGCGGGCCTATGTCGACTCCGCGGCCTGATCGGGATCAGCGATGATCGAGACGTGGGCGGCGGCGATCCGCCAGCCGGCGGGCGTCCGCACCCAGGTCTGCATCTGGCGGCCGACCTTGCCGGGCGTGCCAGCCCGCCGGAAGAGGGTCGAGGCGACGGCGAGGTCGGCGCCATAGGTGGTGATCACGGTGCCCGACAGCGTGCGGGCGAGGCCGTGGGGCGATCGCGCCGCCCGGAAGGCGGCGATCGCGCCATGGCCGTAGAGATTCTCGCCGGCGCCGTAGCGGATGGTGGTGTCGCGGTTGAGGAACAGGCGGTCGAGGGTGGCGACGTCGTTGCCGGTGAGCGCCGCCTCGTACGCGGCGAAGGCGGCCTCGACCTCGGCCCGCACCGCCGGCCGGTCGATGTCGCGCTCGTCGATCATGCCGGCAGCGACGCCACCGGCGCCCTCGCGACGCCCGACGCTTCGAGAGCATGGGCGACGCGGAGCGCCAGGTCCTCACGCCAGGCCGGTGCGATCACCTGGACGCCGATGGGCAGGCCGCCGCCCGCCGGCCAGACCGGCACGCTCACGACCGGCAGGCCGATGAAGCTGATCGGCTGGGTGAAGATGCCGATGTTCGGCCGCATTGGCAGGGTGACGCCGTCGATGACCACGGTCCTGGTTCCCGACTCGGGGGCGGGGAAGGGCGTGGCCGGAGCGAGGATCACGTCGACCTCGCGGAACACCTCGCGCATCGCGGCGCGGAACCAGGCGCGGACGCGCTGCGCCTGGACCAGCCACTGGGCCGGCAGCATGGCGCCGGAGAGCAGGCGGTCGCGCACGTCCGGGTCGAAGTCGCCTGCGCGGGTCCGGAGCCGCGGCAGATGCAGCGTCGCCGCCTCGGCATTGGTGATGAGATAGGCCCCGGCCCGGGCCCGCGCCGCCTCCGGTATCTCGCCCTCGCGGTCGGTGCCGAGCGCTGCCGCGACCGCATCGACCGCCGCGTTGGCCGCCGGCCATTGCGGGTCGCGGAAGTAGCCGCCGGCCACCGCGATGCGGAGGCCGTCGACGCCCTTGCCGATCTCCGCCATCGCCGCGACCGGCGGGCGCCGGACCTGCGCTGGGTCGGCGGGATCCTCGCCCTGAAGCGCGTCGAGGAGCAGCGCGAGGTCGGTGGCCGAGCGGGCGATCGGGCCGAGATGGTCGAGGCTGGGGCAGAACGGGAAGGTGCCGGCGCGGCTGAGCCGGCCCAGGGTCGGCTTCAGCCCGAACAGGCCGCAGAACGAGGACGGCACGCGGATCGAGCCGTTGGTATCGGAGCCGAGCGAGGCGGCGACCATGCCGCTCGCCACCGCCGTGCCGGAGCCGCCGGAGGAGCCGCCCGACATGTGGAGCGGGTCATGCGGGTTGAGCGAGGCGCCGTCGTGGATGTTCTCGCCGGCGAAGTCGTCGGCGTACTCGCCCATGTTGCGGCCGCCGAGCAGCACCGCGCCGGCGGCCTGCATCTTCGTCACTAGCGTTGCGTCGGCCTCGGCCGGCGGGTTGTCGCGGTTGATCAGCGAGCCGGCGCGGGTCACGACGCCGTCGATGTCGAAGAGGTTCTTGACCGCGTAGGGCACGCCGGCGAGCGGCAGCGCTGCACCGGCAGCGACGCGCGCGTCGACCGCATCGGCTTCGTCGAGGGCCCGGGTCACGGTGAGGTCGGTGAAGGCGCCGAGCCGGGTGTTGGCGGCCGAGATGCGGTCGAGCGCGGCCTCGGCGACGCTCCGGGCCGTGACCGTGCCGGCGTTGACGGCTGCGGCGATCTCGTGCGCCGGGCGGAGCAGGATGGCATCGCTCACGGTTCGAACACCGGCGCGGGTTCGACATGGTCGTCGAGCGGGACGTCGAGGACAAGGCGGGCAATCCGCGCCGTGGCGGCGAGGGTCGCCACCACCGAGGGCTGCCATTCGGGATCGATAGGGAGCTCCATCACCCGTGCCATGTGCGCGACATGCGCCTCGGCGTCGAAGGGGACAGTCATGCGAACTCCATCCGCTTGCGACATCTAATTATCGTATATACATAAATCGCTCATGGAGATCACGTTCGACCCCGCGAAATGGCTGAGGACGCGAGAAGAGCGCGATCTCGATTTCAGAGACGCAGCCGAAGTGTTCGCGGGACCGACCCTCGACGCTCCGGACGAGAGAAGGGACTACGGCGAAGTTCGAATGATCACGGTTGGCCATCTGCGGGGAAGGATGGTCGTCATCGTGTGGACCCAACGCGGCGCCGCGCGCCACGTCATTTCCATGAGAAAGGCCAATGACCGAGAAAAAGCGAACTACAGCCACCGACTTGGCTAAGCTCGACGCCCATGTCGTCGCGCCGGAAGAGTATGAGGACATTCCGGAGCTCACGGACGCGTGGTTCGAGAAGGCCGACCTGCATGTCGACGGCAAACTCGTCCGGCGCGGCCGTCCTCCCTCCGAAAACCGCAAGGAAGCAGTGAGCATACGCCTGTCGCCAGACGTGCTCCGCCATTTCCGAAGCGGCGGCCCCGGATGGCAAACACGGATCGACGACATCTTGCGCGACTGGATCAAGCGGTCGGCCTGATCCGCGTTCATGCAGCACGCTTTCCGGCGACGGCCGCCTCGAGCGCCGCGAGCGGCGCGGTCCAGCCGACGATGGCACCCTGCGCGGTGATCATCTTCAGCGTCGATTGCTTGAACTCGGGAAAGTAGCTCTCCGTCGCGTCCTCGATCAGGAGGCAATCGAAGCCGCGGTCGTTGGCCTCGCGCATGGTGGTCTGGACGCAGACCTCGGTGGTGACCCCGGCGAGCACTAGGTGCGTCACGCCGCGCAGCGCCAGGTCGTTGCCGAGCGTGGTGGCATAGAACGCGCCCTTGCCGGGCTTGTCGATGACGAGCTCGCCATCGACCGGCGCCAGCGCGTCGACGATGCCGTGGCCCGGCTCGCCGTGGATCAGGATGCGGCCCATCGGCCCCTCGTCGCCGATGCGGAGCGCCGGCTTGCCGCGCTCGCGCTTGACCGGCGGACAGTCGCCGAGGTCGGGGGCGTGCCCCTCGCGGGTGTGGATCACCGGCCAGCCTTGCGCGCGGAACAGGGCGATCAGCCGGGCGACGGTCGGGATGATCGCCTGGAGGCGGGTGACGTCGTTGCCGAGGCTCTCGCCGAAGCCGCCGGGCTCGACGAAGTCGCGCTGCATGTCGATCACCAGCAGCGCGGTGTGCCCGGGCGACAGCGGAAACGGAAACGGGGTGGCGTCGACGCTGATCATGGCTCCGGCTTCCTCAGGTCAGTGTCCCGCCATGGCGCGGCCGATCGAGGTCCGGTCGGCCTCGGCGGCGGGGACGACGTAGTCGATCCGGCCGCCGGACATGACGGCGATGCGGTCGGCCAGCTCGAGGATCTCGTCGAGATCTTCGGAGAAGAGCAGAACCGCGGCACCGCGGTTGCGCTGCTCCATGATCTGGCCGCGGATCTCGGCGACCGAGGCGAAGTCGAGCCCGAAGCAGGGATTGGCGACGACCAGCACGTCGACCTCGCTCGACAGCTCGCGGGCCAGCACGGCGCGCTGCACGTTGCCGCCGGAGAGGTTCTCGATGAATTCCTCGGTGGACGGCGTCTTGACCCGGTAGGCGGCGATCAGCTCGCGGGCGCGGGCCCGCATCGGCCCCGGCGACAGCCACCAGCCGAGCGAGGTGATCGGCGGCTTGTCGAAGGTGCGGAACGAGATGTTCTCGGCGACCGTCATGCGCGGCACGGCGGCGTTGCGGAGCGGCTCCTCCTGGAGGCTGAACACCTTGAAGCGGTCCATCTCGCCGCGCACCGGCTCGAAGTTCTGGCCGTTGATGATGATCTGGCCGAGCCGCGGCTCGCGCTGGCCCGACAGCACCTCGACCAGCTGCGACTGGCCGTTGCCGGAGATGCCGGCGATGCCGACGATCTCGCCGGCATGGACCTTGAGGTTGATCGCCTCGACCGCCGGCAGGCCGCGATCGTCGTCGGCGAAGATGCCGGCGAGCTCGACCACCACCTTGGCGTCGGGGGCGAGGGGCTTTCGCGCCGCGCGCTCGCGGATCTGAGTCTCGCCGATCATCATCCGGCTCATCTCGTCGACGCCGAGGTCCTTGACGAGGCCTCCGCCAACCCGCTTGCCGTGGCGGAGCACCGTCACCGCGTCGGTGAAGGCAGTCACCTCGCGGAACTTGTGGGTGATCATGAGGATCGTCAGCTCGCCCTTCGCCGTCATGTCGCGGAGGAGGCCGAGCACCTCGTCCGCCTCGCCCGGGGTCAGCACCGAGGTCGGCTCGTCGAGGATCAGGAAGCGCTGGTCGAGATAGAGCTGCTTGAGGATCTCGAGCTTCTGCTTCTCGCCGGCGGCGAGCGAGGACACCGGCACGTCGAGCGGCACCTTGAACGGCATGCGCTCGAGGAAGGCGGCGAGGTCGCGCCGCTCCTTCCGCCAGTCGATCACCGGCGGCGGATGGGCGCGGCTGATGACGAGGTTCTCGGCGGCGGTCAGCGAGGGCACCAGGGTGAAGTGCTGGTAGACCATGCCGATGCCGTGGGCATGGGCGTCGCGCGGGCTGGCGATGGCGGTCTCGACGCCGTCGACCAGCACCGCGCCGCGGGTCGGCTCGTAGAAGCCCATGATGCACTTGACGAGCGTCGACTTGCCGGCGCCGTTCTCGCCAAGGAGGGCGTGCACGGTGCCGGGCTCGACCTTGATCGAGACGTCGTCGAGGGCGACGAGCGGCCCGAAGATCTTGGTCATGCCGATCGTCTCGAGGCCGATCGCGCGGTGCGGCTTCGCTTCCGTGGTCATGTCGTGGGCAGCGCTCATGTCATCGCCTCGATCACGGTGTCGGACGTGGCGACCGCGCCGAACACGCCGCCCTGCATCTTTACCATCTTGATCGCCGCCAGGTGGTTGCCGACGTCGGTCGCGGCGCAGCAGTCCTCGAGCAAGAGGCATTCGAAGCCGCGATCATTGGCCTCGCGCATGGTGGTGTGGACGCAGACGTCGGTGGTGATACCGGCGAGGAGGATGTTGCGGATGCCGCGGGTGCGCAGCATCAGCTCGAGGTCGGTCGCGCAGAACGAGCCCTTGCCCGGCTTGTCGATCACCGGCTCGCCGGGCAGCGGCGCGAGCTCGGGGATGATCTCCCAGCCCGGCTCGCCGCGCACCAGGATACGGCCGCAAGGCCCCGCGTCGCCGATGCCGGCGCCAATCCGGCGCGAGCGCCTGCGCTTGTTGTCGGGCAGGTCGGCGAGGTCGGGCCGGTGGCCCTCGCGAGTGTGGAAGATGTGGTAGCCGGCCGGCCGCATCACCGCGAGGAGGCGCGTGATCGGCGCGATCGGCGCCCGTGTGAGGGCGATGTCGTAGCCCATGGCGTCGACATAGCCGCCCTTGCCGCAGAAGTCGGTCTGCATGTCGATAACGACGAGGGCGGTGTTGTCGGGCCGGAGGTCGCCGTCATAGGGCCAGGGATAGGGGTCGGCGACGACCGTCCTTCCGGTCGGCGTGGTGGCGAGGGCAGCGACCATGGCGGGCCTCACTTGGTGATCGACAGCTCGGCCGGGGCGCCCTTGAGCGAGCGCTTCGGCGAGGTCGACATGATCATGATGAGGAGGGTGAGCACGTAGGGCGCGGCGTTGAAGAAGTAGTAGCCCTGGGTGATGCCGACCGACTGGAGGGCCGGGCCGAGGGCGCCGGCTGCGCCGAAGAGGAGCGCGGCGAGGATGCAGGCGAGCGGGTTCCAGCGGGCGAAGATGACCAGCGCCACCGCCATCAGGCCCTGGCCGGAGGAGAGGCCCTCGCTCCAGCTGCCCGGGTAGTAGAGCGAGAGGAACGTGCCGCCGACGCCGGCGAAGAAGCCGCCGATCGTGGTCGAGACGAATCGCACCCAGTCGACCGAGTAGCCCATTGCCTTGGCGGCGGCTGCCGAGTCGCCGGTCATGCGCACGATCAGGCCGAAGCGGGTGTTCTTGAACGCCCACCACATGGCGACGGCGAGCACGATGCCGGCGAGGAACAGCGGGTTGACCTGGAGCGCCTGCTGGATGGCGGGATCGCCGCTCCAGAAGCCGAGCGAGATCGAGGGCAGGCGGGGCGCCTGCGGCTGGATGTAGGCCTTGCCGAGGAAGAAGGCGAGGCCGGTGCCGAACAGCATCAGCGCGATGCCGATGGCGATGTCGTTCACGCGTGGCAGCTTGCAGATGTAGCCGTGGACGGCGCCGAAGACGCAGCCGGAGAGCCCGGCGGCAAGCACGCCGAGCCAGGCCGAGCCGCTCTCATAGGCGACGGCGTAGCCGGCCATGGCGCCGAACACGAGCGTGCCCTCGAGGCCGAGATTGATGCGCCCCGACTTCTCGGTGAGGCACTCGCCGAGGCTGACGAAGAGGAACGGCGTCGAGACGCGGATGGCGCCGGCGACCATCGCCAGCAGCACGATGGAAAGGGTCGATCCGTCGGTCATTTGCCGCCCTTCGGGTTGAAGAAGGAGAAGCGTCCGTAGAGCGTCTCGCTGACCAGGAGCACCACGAACATCAGGCCCTGGAGCACCTGGACGGTGGCGTCGGGCATGTCCATGCGGCGCTGGACGAGGCCGCCGGCGGCGTCGATGCCGCCGAGGAAGATCGCCACCGGCACGATGGCGAGCGGGTTCTGCCGGGCGAGGAAGGCGACGAGGATGCCGGTGAAGCCGTAGCCGGCGGCGAGCGAGGCGTTGGCCCGGCCCTGAATCGCCGCGACCTCGAAATACCCGGCAAGCCCGGCACAGGCGCCCGCGAGGATGCAGGAGATGACGATTAGCCGCCCGACCGGCAGGCCCTGCGCCCGGGCTGCCCGCACGTTCCCGCCGGTGATGCGGGCGGCGAAGCCGAACTTGGTGCGGTTCATCAGCACCCAGACGAGGACGGCGAGGACCACCGCGACGGCGAAGCCCCAGTGGATGTCGGTGCCGGGGATGGTGCCGACCATGTTGGCGTCGCCGATCGGCGGGGTCGAGGGCTTGTTGGGATTGGCGGGATCGCGGAGCGCGCCCTCGACGAAGAAGTTCATGATCGCGACGGCGATGTAGAAGAGGAGGAGGCTCGAGATCGTCTCGTTGACGCCGCGATAGTGTCGCAGCACGCCGACGAGGCCTATCCAGGCGCCGCCGACCAGCGCCGCGGCAAGGATCATCAGCGGCATGGTCAGCCAGGGCGAGGCCCAGTCGATTAGCGGTATAGCGATGGCCGCCGCGGCGAAGCCGCCGAGCACCAGCGCCCCCTCGCCGCCGATGATCACCATGCCGAGGCGGGCGGGGATGGCGACGCAGAGCGCGGTGAAGATCAGCGGCCCGGCGCGGACCAGCGTGTTGGTCCACGAGAACGACGTGCCGTAGCCGCCGATCCAGAGGAGCGAGAAGAACTGCAACGGCGACTTGCCGAGGACGAGGAGGAAGATCGAGAACAGGACCGCCGCGACGAGGATCGCGAAGAGCGGGATCAGGATCGCCTCGGCCGAGCGCGCGATCCGCGTCAGCCATTCGCCGGTCGCCGGCAGGTCCGGGGCGCCTGCCCCTGTTTCCAACGTCACCGCCACGGCCTCGCTCTCCCTTAGTTGGCAATGAAGGGCGGCCCGGGTGAAGGGGAAGGAAAGACCCCGGCCGCATGCCCCCGCTTTCGCGGAATCGGGTGCGGAGGTCAGGTGATCGAGCCGACGACGCCTTCGACCAGGAAGCCGGTCTGTTCGAGCCAGA
>JAEVZM010000551.1 GCA_023392225.1 Pseudomonadota bacterium | reverse complement strand
GCGGTGACCAGCGGTCGCAGCGGGGCGAGGCCGAGGATCTCCGCCGCGCTCCGGCCCGCCATCTTGGCTTCGAGGTCGAGCAGCGCGCAGTCGATGGCGTTCCGGGCAGCGCCGGGCGGCATGGTGCGTCGGAGCGCTTCGCGGTCGAGCCCGCTCCCGATCGCCCCGGCCATGGTCGCGATCGCCGCGACAGTGCCCTCGGTGGTCTCGCCGTAGCGGGCATAGGGCACTGATTCGCCACGGCCCCGGTGCGGGCCATCGCGAATCGTCGCGACGACGACCACTGCCTCGGTCCGCGCCCCGCGGGCGATGGCAAAGCGGCCCGCGATCGGCCACTTTTCGATGGATGTCTCTAGAAATCGCTGCATTCACGGACAGTTGCGGTTGCCGCCATGCGCGCTCACGGGCAAACTCCGGCCCGCAAAACTACGGCGCGGCGGCTGCGGGCTCAAGGACGCCGGAAAGGATTTTTCCAGGGCGTGGCTCCCGATGGCCGATTCTGACGCGATGCTGAGCGGAACCCTCGACCATGTCGTCGACGGCGGCAGGACCCGTCTTGTCGCGCGTGGCGCCTGGGTGATCGATACGGCCGAGTCGCTCGACAAGGCCCCGGCCGCGGCCGCGGCCGATACCGCCGGTCCGGTGGTGCTCGACCTGTCCGGCGTCACCCACATCGATACCGCCGGTGCCTGGCTGATCACCCGCATCGAGTCCGGCCTGACCGCCCGCGGGGTGGAGGTCGAGATTACCGGCCTCTCCGACAATGCCCGCCGCCTGGTGGCGGCGGTGGCGCCGGCGAAGGACATCGTCGTCGAGCCGCCGGAGCGGGTCTTCCTGCCGCTGGCCTTGCTCGAGACGCTCGGTCGCGCCATGGCCAATGCCTGGAACGACATGGTCCAGATCCTCGGGGTCTTCGGCGGCGTGATCCGGGGCGTGGCGCGCGGCGTCGTCCACCCGTCGCGCATGCGCTTTACCTCGATCGTCTTCCATATCGACCGGACCGGACTGCAGGCGGTGCCGATCATCGCCCTGATCTCGCTGCTCATCGGCGGCATCGTCTCGCAGCAGGGCGTGTTCCAGCTCCGCTTCTTCGGTGCCGAGGACTTCGTCGTCGACCTCGTCGGCATCCTGGTGCTGCGCGAGCTCGGCGTGCTCCTGACCGCAATCATGCTCGCCGGGCGCTCGGGCAGCGCCTACACCGCCGAGATCGGCTCGATGAAGATGCGGGAGGAGCTCGACGCCCTCACCGTGATCGGCCTCGACCCGGTGGAGACGCTGATCATGCCGCGCATCGTCGCGCTGGTGATCGCGCTGCCGCTGCTCACCCTCATCTCCGACTTCTTCGGTCTGGTCGGCGGTGCCCTCGTCGCCTTCATCTATGGCGACATGGCCTTCCAGCGCTTCATCCTCCTCCTGCGCGATGCCGTCGACATGAGCACCCTCATGGTCGGCCTCATTAAAGCGCCATTCATGGGGCTGATCGTCGGGCTGATTGCAGCCAACGAGGGTCTCAACGTTGAAGGCAGCTCCGAGTCGCTCGGCAGGCGGACGACGTCGTCGGTGGTCAAGGCGATCTTCATGGTCATCGTCGCCGACGGCCTTTTCGCAATCTTCTTCGCCGCGATCGACTACTGACCATGGCGCATGAGCCCTTGCCCGAATTCGTGCCCGCGCCTGAGCGGCGCGGCGAGGTGGTGCTCTCGGTCCGCGGCCTGACCGCCGGCTTCGGCGATCGCAACGTGATCGAGAACCTCGACCTCGACGCCTATGGCGGAGAGATCCTTGGCGTGGTCGGCGCCTCGGGCACCGGCAAGACGGTCCTCTTGCGCAGCATTCTCGGCCTGATCCCGAAGCGGGCCGGCCGCATCGAGATCTTCGGCGTCGATGTCGAGACCTGCACGGCGGCCGAGCGCGAGGCGATTGACCGCCGGCTCGGCGTCATGTTCCAGATGGGGGCGCTGTTCTCCTCGCTCACCGTCCTCCAGAACGTCCAGGTGCCGATGCGCGAGCATCTCGACCTCTCGCAGGGCCTGATGGACGAGCTGGCGCGCCTCAAGCTCGAGCTGGTCGGCTTGCCGGTGGATGCCGCCGGCAAGTTCCCCTCCGAGCTGTCGGGCGGCATGACCAAGCGCGCCGGCCTCGCCCGGGCGCTGGCGCTCGATCCGGAGATCGTCTTCCTCGACGAGCCGACCTCCGGCCTCGACCCGATCGGCGCGGCCGACTTCGACCAGTTGATCGAGACGCTTCGCGACACTTTGGGGCTGACCGTGTTCATGGTAACCCACGACCTCGACAGTCTGCACACGGCGTGTGACCGCATCGCGGTGCTGGCCGACAAGCGCGTGCTCATCGAGGGGTCCTTTGCCGAGATGCTGGTTTTCGACCACCCCTGGGTCCAGAGCTATTTCCGCGGGCCCCGGGCGCGCGGTCTGAACGTCTGAGGCCGGCATGGAGACGCGCGCTCGCTACGCCCTGATCGGCCTCTTCACCCTGGCGGTGATCGTCGCCGGATTCGTCTTCGTCTACTGGATCAAGCGGCTGGACGAGACCGGAATCCGCGCCCCGGTCTACTTCGAGTTCTCCGGCTCGGTCGGTGGCCTCGCGCCGGGCGGCGCCGTGTATTTCGCCGGCATCAAGGTCGGCACCGTCACCGCGCTCGCCTTCGATGCCGAGAATCCCGACAAGGTGCGGGTGACGGCGGAGGTGCGCCAGGACGTTCCGGTCAAGACCGACACCCGGGCCGTCGTCGGCTCGAACCTGCTCACCGGCGTCGCCTATATCGACATGACCGGCGGGACCGGTGCCGCGCCGAGCATCTTCACCCAGGACCCGCCGCTGATCGTCGGCGCCCAGTCCGCTTTCAGCGATGTCATCGCTGCCGCCGGCTCGGCCGTGAGCAAGCTCGAATCGATCGCCTCCCGCCTCGACGAGTTCCTCGCCGCCAACCAGGAATCGGTGACCAACACCACCAAGAACGTCGAGGCCTTCACCGGCGCGCTCGCCGACAATGCCGAGGGCATCAAGAGCTTCCTCGCCAGCGTCGCCGAGTTGTCCGATACCGCCAGTCGCCTGTCGTCGCGGCTCGACGGGATCATCGCCAAGGCCGACGAGATCGTCACCGCGGTCGACCCGGAGAAGGTTGACGGCATCCTGACCTCGACCGAGGACTTCATGCGCCGGGCGGCGGACGCCTCGGAGAACATCCAGGGCGTGATCGCGCAGGCCGAGAACATCGCCGGCCAGCTCAACGAGTTCTCGACCGGGCTGAACGAGACCCTGGGGACCGCCAAGCAGGTGGTTGCCGGGATCGACCCGGCCAAGGTCCAGGCCGCCGTCGACAGCATCGCCGGCTTCTCCGACCAGCTCCGCAACGTCACCCCCGACGTCGACGGCATCGTCGCGGACGTGAAGTCGACGGTGTCGAGCGTGAAGTCCTTCGCCGACAACATCACGGCCCAGAAGGACAATGTCGACGCCATCGTCACCAATGCCCGCGAGCTTGCCGCCAAGCTGAACAAGGCCTCGGACCGGATCGACAACGTGCTCGGCGCGGCGGAAAATCTCCTCAGCGACGAGGACGGCGTCGGCAAGAACTTCTTCCAGGAGGCGACCGGCGCGGCCAAGGCGATGCGCCAGACCGCCGAGACGATCAATGCCCGCGCCGACGACATCACAGCCGGGCTCGCCAGCTTCTCGACCCGCGGCCTCGCCGACGTCGCCTCGCTGATCAACGAGCTGCGCGCCTCGGTGGCGCGGATGGACCGGGCCATCGTCGACCTGGCCCGCGACCCCGGTGGCGCCATCTTCGGTGGCAATTCCGGCGTGCGCGAGTACAATCGGAAATGATTCAGGGCGTCCCCTTGGGGAAGGGGCGTCGCGTCGTTGCGTTTGCGGGGGCCGGATTGTTCCTCAAGAGACTTGAAGGCTGGTCGCGCCGCACGGCGCCGGTCCTGGCGATGACGCTGCTGGTCGCCGGCTGCAGCCTGTTCCGCGGGCCGCCGCCCGAGACCTACGATCTCGCCGCGCCCAGCGCGATTCCGTCGGCCCACGGCACGGCGTCCCAGCTCCTGGTGCCGGAGCCGAGCGCGCTCAAGACCATCGACAGCGAGCGTATCGTCGTCGCCAGCGGGCCGCGCCTCTACTACTATCCGGACGCGCAATGGCCCGACCGCATCACGCGGGTGTTCCAGGCGCGCGCCATCGAGGCCTACGAGAACTCGCGGAAGGTCAAGGCCGTCGGCCGGCCGGGCGAGGGGCTCAGCATCGACTACCAGATCGTCACCAACATCCGCTCCTTCGAGTATCGCGAGGAGACCAAGACCAGCGGCTACGCCCATGTCGAGGTGTTCGTGAAGATCATGGACGACCGCAACGGCCGGGTCGTCTCGACGCGAACCTTGACCGGCAACGCCCCGGTCAATGGCGCGACCGCGACCGCGGTCGTCGCCGGTCTCGACGCGGCCCTCGCCGAGGTGCTGGTCGAGCTGGTCCGCTGGACGCTCCAGGTCGTCTAGGCCAGCGCTCGCCGCCACCCGGCGGTCCCCGAACCCCCTAGATCGGATCCTCCCGCTCCGCGCGCTAGCCTGTCCGTCGGGGTACGGCAGCAGCGTCTGCCGGCCGTTTCTCGATCGGTATGCCGATGCCCACCGGGGGGAAGGGGGGCGCGCTCCGCCTCAGATCCGTTCGCGCCGGTGATGGATGCCGGCCGCCGGCGCACTGCGTCCTGCCGGAGCGTGGCCGAGCAGTCGTGCCACGCCCCAAAAAAGAAAGCGGCGGGGAAATCCCCGCCGCCTCGAAAGGTCGTTTGCTTTGATCAGTCGGCTCAGTCGAACCGGCCGCTCGCGTGGGCGAGCATGGTGTAGACCTTGCCGGTGTCGGAGGTGAGGTAGGCGTTGCTGGCGGCGCGGTTGTCGCCGTTCTTGCGGTTCACCTCGGCAAGCAGCTTCTCGAAGTCGCCGACATAGCGGTCCACCGCGGCCCGGAACTTGGCGTCGCGCTGGTACTTCTTGCGGATCTCGTCGAAGGTCTGCTGGCCCTGCAGCGTGTAGAGCCGCCGGGTGAAGACGTTCTGCTCGCCGCGGCGGTGACGCTCCCACAGCTCCAGCGACGCCTCGTGGTCGATCGCCTTGGCGATGTCGACCGAGAGCGCGCCGAGCGGCTGGTCGGTGTCGACCTTGGACGCGCCCGACCCGTTGGTGCTGCCGGCCGTTTCCGCGGCGCGCGGCGCCTCGGCGGTGGCCGACTCGGCGTCCGCCGGCGCCCCGTCGTCGCGCGAGGCGCGGCGGAGCAGGTCGG